>DATBEY010000426.1:0-10317 GCA_036558765.1 Binatia bacterium
TCTGGTTTTCGATGTGGTGCCAGGACTCACTGAAGAAGAAGCGATCGATGGAACGAACGGGTAGCAGAGGATCGTCGGGATCGGAGAGGACCGTGACGACGTTGCCCACATTAAGATCGCGGATGCGCCGGTTGATATGCAAGATCATATCTGGACTCACGTCCACCGCGTAAACCTTTCCTCTGTCTCCCACATGGTGCGCCAGTCGAAAGGTAAAATAGCCGGAGCCAGCGCCGATGTCGGCGATAACTTCGCCGGGTTTGATGGCAAGCGCCGTCATGACTTCCTGCGGTTTTTGATAGGCATCTCGCTTGGGGTCTTCGAGCACACCGATGTAGGCTTTTGGATCGCTGTGTAGACGATGCATCTCGTGCTCATCGTGCGGGACGGCGTCCTGGGCGGCAACTGAAAGGGGTAAAATGAAAAGCGTGAGACAGAGCAGGATTAACTTCATCGACTTCTCCTAATTTTAGCCAATTAACTAACATGCGGTAATTTTTTTCAATACCGGATGCCGAATCGATTATTACGAAAACCGATCGTAAGTAGCGAGACGCTCCGGAGGATCTAACGTTAGACTTCGGGTGCTTACAGCGATAAATTCCACTCACGGAAATTCTGCCAACAGCGCGAAGAGTGATGGAAAGATGAATAAGGCATGCGCCTTCGGTACTTAGTCCTCAATGTGCGGGGGCTTCTTGATATTCGCGCAGGGGAAGCGGCGCGAATTGGCTGGATGGCTGCTCTCCTCTTTTTCTTGCTTGCGGCCAACAATGTCATCAAAATCGTCAGGGATTCGCTTTTTCTTAGCCGTTTTCCGATAACCGATCTTGCTTACGTTTACCTTTTTGCTGCGCTTCTCGCGAGCGGCGTCATTGGAATCTATTCTCGGTATACTGCGAGGCTGTCACTTGCACAGATCATCCTTGGTTCGGACGTCTTTATCGCCAGTAATGTCATCGTTTTCTGGTTTCTTATCACTTTTTACGATTCCGCTTGGGTGATCTACGGATTCTACATGTGGTCGGCCATCGTGGGTCTGGTCGCAGTCGCGCAATTCTGGACACTGGCCAATGACATGTTCAATCCGCGCGAAGCTAAACGCCTTTTCGGCATTATCACGGCGGCAGGAACGCTAGGCGCAATGGCCGGCGGCTTTGGCGCTAATTTGGCCGTCAGTTTTCTGTTCGGTACGAACCAACTTTTATGGCTAATCGCGCTTCTTTTCGCCGGCGCTTTTGCCGCGGGTTGGTTTGCGATCGAAAAAGCAAAACATGTGTTCGCAGCCAATCATCGAGAACAAACGGCCTCCCATGGCGATAACAACGGAGTTGTCCGGACTCTTCGAGGGTCCGGCTATCTTCAGGCGATCGCCGCGCTGCTTTTTATTTCGGTAATAGTTTCGACTTTGATCGATTACCAGTTCAAGGCCGCGGCGAAAGTGGCTTACCCCTCGGCAGATTCCTTGGCGGGTTTTTTCGGTACGTATTACGCGTCTCTAAGTGTGATTACCTTGTTTGCCCAGATGTGGTTAACCGGAAGGCTTCTGATGGGTTTAGGTTTGACGCCGAGTCTTCTTATCCTTCCCTTCACGCTCCTTGGAGGAACGATCAGTCTGCTGTTCTGGCCAGGTCTTTTTACGGCAACCGCCACCCGATTGGCTGAAGCGTCTCTGCGCACGAGTGTCAATGACAGCGGCGTGGAGATTCTGTATCTTCCGATTCCTGCCGCTATCAAAAAGAAGATTAAGGTTTTCCTCGATGTAACGGTCGAACGCCTGGGCGACGGCACCGCGGCTCTCATCATTGTTTTCTGCACAGTCTTCCTGGGAAGACCTGAAATGTCGGTGATAGGTTATTTTTCTTTAGGTCTGATCTTTGTATGGATCGCAGTGATCTTTTTCGTGCGGCAAGGATACATGGAGGCTCTCCGCAACAGCTTGGTACAGCGGGAAATGTCGTTCGAGGAAATACGGATCGACTTCGACAAAGAAACCCTCGATGCTGTATTGAAAACTTTACAGCGGAACGGCGAGCAAGCCGTACTATTTGGCCTAAATCTCGCCGCAAAATTCGATCCTAAAGTTGTCGCGCCACGGTTGCCTCGTAACCTCTTGCGCCATTCCTCTCCTGAAGTCAGAGCCCAAGCGATCGCACTTCTGGCAGCAAGTCCGGATCAGACTACCATGAACGAGATAAACGAAATGCTGCAGGACGAAAATAATGAAGTCCAGGCAGAGGCGATCCGCGCGGCTTGCGCCATTTTTAAGACTGACGCAGTTTCGATCGCGCGAACGTATATTAAAAAGCCGGATGCGCGCATCAAACGGCGCGCTTTAGAGTGCCTGCTGCGGCACGGCGACGAGGGTACGCGCGCGTCCGCGCTCGACGGCGTCCGTAAAATGGCCGAGAGCTGTGATGGAGAACAAAGTCGCGTCGAGGCCGCCCGTCTTATGGGCGACCTTCGTCACCCGGCATTCGCTCTTTACCTCAGTAGGTTAATCAATGAGGACCCGTCTCACCATGTCATCCGTGAGGCCATGATGGCTGCAGGAAAAACAAAATATGTCGAAGTCATCGGAGATATCGTTTTTCGCCTTGGTGAGAAAGAAACCAAGGCCTGTGCTCAGGAGGCTTTGATCGAATACGGCGAAGCGGCAGTTAAACGGCTACGAGACGCCCTATTTGATTCCCGTGTCTCCCGCGAGATCCGGTTTAATATTCCGCGGACACTGGGCAAGATTCATTCGCAGTCGGCGATGAATGCGCTCTTTGGCGCTCTGTTGGAAGAAGACCGGTCCATCCGTTTCCAGGCCATTCTCGCGCTTGAGCAGATGACCCGGCGCTTTGCCGACCTGAAAGTGGACCGCGAGATAGTGGAGAGCGCGATCGTCTCGGATGTGACGCTCTATTCGCAGAGGTTTGCCATCTTTTATGTCTTGTTTGCTAACTCCGATGAGCGTGCGATTGAAGAGAAATCACTCCTCAATCACGCGCTTCGCGACAGCATGGAGCGGGTAAGAGAGCGGGTAATGTGGCTGCTCTCCCTCATTTATCCGGCAAGAGACATTCGGAGCATTTGGGCTGCTCTAAACTCGGCCGATCCGATCAAGCAAGCCCACGCCGTGGAGCTGCTTGATAATCTGCTCACAGGTGAGATCAAGCGATATAGCTTTCCTCTCTATGGCGATGCTCTCGACCCGACGCGCTTCAAGATCGCTCTTGTTTTTCTTGGCTCGCCGAGTCTCGATGCGAATAAGGCCCTGCACGCGCTCCTCGAGCAAGAGGATGTGTGGTTGGCAGCAGCGACGATATGGGAGATCGGCATCCGAGGGCTGGCGGGCTTTCGTGACGAGATTGTGAAGCGTTTGAATTCTGCGAATGCCGTACTGCGTGAAACGGCGGAGCTAGTGATGCACCGCATCTAGATTCGCCATGGAACAAACGAGACTTACCAGCATAGAAAAGGTTATTTTTCTTAAATCTGTAGATATCTTCAGTCAGGCTCCAATAGAGGAACTTGGTAAGGTCGCTAGTTTGACCCAGGAAGTTCAGTTCAAACCCGGGGATACGATCTATCGTGAGGGCGAACCTGTTGATGCGATTTATCTCATCTTAAAAGGCCGAGTCGCAGTCGAGGGTAACGGCCAAGTCATCCGCGAGGTAGGCGAAAAACAGGCCTTTGGGACCGTGGCCGCGCTCGATCGCAACCCCGCCATTCATACGGTAAGCGCCGTCGATGATGTCCACGCGCTCAAACTCAACGCCCAGGACTTCGATGATATTCTTTCCCTTGACTTTGAGCTGGTTCGAGCCGTTTTTCATGCCCTTTGCCGGCTCGTGCGCAGCGGTATCTGACGACGTTCTTCTCATTTTCGCCATTCTTATTTGGGATCTTCGCAATCCTGCGAACATCCAATTAATCCGTTAACAAAATTCTTCACGTTTCGTGGCATTCGTATTGCCTTTAGCCGTTGACAAAAGGCGGAGCTTCGCGACGCCGTGAGGTGATCCCTGGAGGACAACAAAATGAGAAAGGATACATTTCTGCAATATGCGGCGGTCCTGATTGCTGCTGCGTTTGGCTTGATGTTTTTGATTAAGTCGGAGCATTCCTGGGCGCAAACTCAGCCCGAGCTTCGTCAGAGTGTGGAACAAAAGTTCGAGCAATATAGAACGGCCCTGAAAAACGAGCATCAGATCGATATCAAGAATTTCAAAGATAGAATTCCTGGCGGCGTCGCCGATGGTAAGCCCATTACGAACTACGATCTTAAACAACTCGTTCTAGGCATAAAATGGGAGCGGGCGCATACAAATAAAGACAATATGCTGGCTCTTGAGCTCGCGATGGACCATCTTGAGCTGATTCCCGATTACTACACGCGCATTGAGCGGCTTGAATGGGAATGCCTATCCGAAAAGCTGCAGGACATGTAGAACACACTTTAGCGGCGCTCCCACCGGCTATGGCTGGCAGCGAGCCGGCTCAGATACGAATGAGCTTACAGGCGTGCTCGCACGATTTTTATGAATGATTCGACATTATGGTCGAAAATCTCGACGATTTCGTCGAGCAGCTGCTACTAACGATGACTGGCCCAACATTTTATGAGCCTGATCGTCGCTAAAAGTTTAAGTAAGACATACGCAACCAACAGCGTAGAAGTGAAAGCCTTGCAAGAGGTCAGCTTTGATATCGAGCCCGGCTCCTTCCTCGCATTCGTCGGCCCCTCGGGAAGCGGCAAGACGACGCTTCTCAATCTCATTGGCTGCTTAGACAAACCCACCAGTGGGACCTTACAAGTCGCCGGCGTGGATGTTCTTAATTTGGCGCGGCGAGAAGCAGCAGAGTTTCGCGGGCAAAACATCGGCTTTATTTTTCAGAGCTTCAACCTGATTGCAGTCTTGACTGCCTTTGAAAACGTCGAATATCCGCTGGTGATGGTGCAAGAGGCGAGGCCTGCCGAACGGCGCGACCGCGTGCTCAAAGCCTTACAAGCTGTGGGAATGTTAGAGCAAAAAAATCAAATGCCCGAGCAGCTTTCCGGCGGTCAGAAACAACGCGTTGCCATCGCCCGGGCGCTGGTCACTCAGCCGAAGCTTGTGCTTGCTGACGAACCCACCGCAAACCTGGATCATGCGACCGCGTACATGATTCTCCGATTGATGAAGCAGATGAGAGATAATCTCGGCATCACTTTTATCTTTTCGACCCACGACACGAGGATCATCGGAGAAGCGGAAATCATTTGCACATTGGAAGACGGTCGCCTTCTGCAACGAGAAGAAAGAAGCAAAGCTGATGTTCAATCTGGCCAAGATCGCAGCGCGAAACTTACTGCGCTATAAGAGGCGAAGCCTTCTCACTGTTTCGCTAATCGCGTTCGGCGTCCTTTTCGTTCTGGTCTTTGTCGCTGTGACCGCCTCGATCAAGGATTTTATGATTGCGCAGATCACCGATTCTTATCTCGGCGACTTGCAAATCCACCGGAGTGGCTATGTCGCCTCCATCGAAAGCCTGCCTTTGAATATGAATCTTACGCCTGGGGAGGTCTCGGGAATCGAAAAAACGATGGAGAGCACTAAAGATATCGACGCTTATTCGGAGCGGATAAAGTTCGGCGGCCTGTTCAGCAACTTCGCTCAAACCACCAATATCAGGATCAATGGGGTTTACCCGGAAAAAGAGTTCACCACCTGTCCGCAAATGCTCTCGCGAATTTCTGAAGGTGAAAGAAGTATCCACGCCTTGGACAAGGGAAAAATGCTGGTGCCGAAACTTCTGGCCCAGGGGTTTGGAGCCAAAGTCGGCGATACCGTCGTGGTCGTCGCTACCAATAAGGACGGATCGGTCAACGGCAAGACCTTTCTCGTGAGCGGAATTCTGGAGAGCGCAACGGGTCCCGGCGGCCGGGACGGTTACATCAATTTCGATGACGCCAAGGAGATCCTGCGAATACCCGGCAAAGAGGTAAGCGAAATCGCGGTCCGCGTGAAATCCCTCGGCCGCGTGGAAGAGGTTGCCCAGAACATCCGCGGCGGACTTGGGTTGGGAGAGAAAAAGCAAAAGGGGGGCAGCATCGAGGTTCATACGTGGTCGCAGCTCTCGCCCTTCGCCAATATCGCCAACATGATCGATCTCATGACCTTTTTCATCAAGCTGATGCTCATCGCCATTGTGCTGATCAGCATCCTCAACGTCATGATCATGGCGGTCTACGAGCGGGTGAGGGAGATCGGCACCATCGCAGCGATTGGAACGCTCCCCCGCAAGATTCTTTCACTGTTTCTCGTCGAAGGGTTTTGCCTGGGCCTGATCGGAGCCTTCGTCGGCGTTCTGGCCGGTTTGGGAATTGTCTTCGGACTGAACCTTACGAAAATTTCGTTTAACTTTGGCCAGGCCACGGGTCTCATTCTTGCCCCGACCATCGCTCCGATGGAAGTCGTGACAGCGTCTCTCATGGTGATCATCGTTTCGGTGCTCGCAAGCCTTCAACCGGCGTATAAGGCCTCCAGAATGGAGCCCATCGAGGCGCTCAGACACATCTAAGGAACCGCAGGGATGAGAAGCGTTGTCGTTGCGTTTTGCGCTGTCCTTTTAGTTGCGAGCCCCGCGTTTTCGTTGGATGGCATCGCTATTCTGAAAGAAGTTGATAAAAACCTTCAGCCGGAATCGTTCGAGTCTTATCGAAAGCTCATCAACATTGAGCCAAACGGCGCTAAACGAGAATTTCTTCTCTATACGCTAAAAAAGGGCAATGACAAAATCGTTTCTCTGTTTCTTGCGCCGGCAAGCGAAAAGGGCAGAGCGACGTTGAGGCTGGGCGAGAACATGTGGCTTTACATCCCTAATGTGGGGAAACCCGTGCGGATCACTAGCCTTCAGTCCGTTGTGGGCGGCGTTTTTAACAACGCCGATATTATGCGGCTCGACTACAATGTGGAATACGACGTGCAAAAAACTGAAGATGAAAAAAGCGAATATGTGCTCGACTTAAAAGCCAAAACCACAGCGGTCGCTTATGATAAGCTGAAGATGTGGGTCGACAAAAAAACGATTGTGCCGACGAAGATCGACTGTTATGCGGCGACGGGTCTACTCATCAAGACACTTTACTTCAAAGAAAGGAAACCCTTTGACGAAGGCGTCATGCGGCCTTCCATCATCGAGACCGATAGCCCGCTTTACAAGGGCTATCAGTCCATATTGGCTTATGCCGGGGTGAAGCGGAGAATCGTACCTGACGAAGTGTTTACGTTCGAATTCCTTCCCAAAATCGATACGCTGCGCTGACGGACGTGCTCGTCATCGGCCTTATATTCACGTTGTTTTTTTTAAGTCCGCAATTCGTTTATTCGCAAGACAATTCTCAAGTCGACCTTTCGGACCTAGAGAAGGAGATCGCAAAAGCGGCCAGCAAACCGTGGAGCCTTGGCGGTTTCCTGGAGTTCCAGCCAATTACCTTTGGGGTCAACCGTGAGCACGCCTTTTCGAAGATCAATTTCGATCTCGTGCGCGACGGACATATCTTTGAGCAATACAATTTCGGGCTACGGCTTGAGGGGAGCTATAAAAAGGATATTTTCTCGATTTTTTTTCAGACCGATACGCTCGTCCAAAATCGCCTTGACGGTTGGTGGGAAGGGACAAAACTTCTGCAAGGCCTTCTCTCGTTGCGCCCGAACCCAAACTTCAGCGTCGAGGCCGGAAACAAAATCTTCAAGTGGGGTAAGGGTTATGCCTGGAGTCCGGTGGCCTTTATCGACCGGCCGAAGAACCCGGAGGACCCGGAAGAGCTGCGCCAGGGCTTTACGATATTGACAGCGGGTTGGAACCAAAGTTTTGCTGGTCCTCTAAAAAATGCAGCGGTAAGCACTGTTGCTGTTCCCGTTTACGAACATGTCAACGCAGACTTCGGAGCACTGAATCATATGAATTTTGCATCTAAGCTCTACTTCCTCCTCTATGATACGGATATCGATTTGATGCTTCTTACGGGCTCAAGTCGCACGACTCGCTACGGCTTCGACTTTTCGAAGAATCTGACACCGAATCTCGAAGTGCATGGCGAATGGGCAAGAATCAACAACTTTAAGCTCAGTACGATCAACGCGCAGGGAGTGGCGACCAGTCACGAATGGGACGCGATCAGCTATCTTTTAGGATTACGTTATTTGAGCGAACAGGAAACCACTTACATTCTGGAATATTACCGCAATGGAACCGGCCTGAGCCAAGATCAGTTCGAAGACTTCGTGACTTTCGTCGACGACAGTTACACGACATATCAAAACACCGGGAATAGGAGCGGCTTAAACCGTGCGTCAAACTTGGGTGAAATGGTTTACGGAAAGCCAAATCCAATGGGCCACTACCTTTACTTTCGCGCGAGCCAAAAAGAGCCTTTTGATATTCTGTACTTCACTCCCGCTTTCACCACCACAATCAACCTGCAGGATGGGAGCCTCGTTCTCATCCCGGAACTCGCCTACAGTCCGATTACCAATCTTGAGTTACGTTTTCGTACACCCGTACTGATTGGAAAGCAGGGCACGGAATACGGTGAAAAGCAAAACGACTTTCGAGTCGAGTTGCGCATGCGCTATTATTTCGATTTTTAGCAGGGATTCAAACCCAGTCAGTAATAGAGCGCAGAGGAATGAAATAGAGACATCAAGCAGATCGGCTTTTCCTGACCAACTGCGCGAAGCGCGGCCTTCTCAGTATTGGAGATTGTATGATCGACCCAATCAATCCTCAATCGACTCATTCGTATAGTACACAAACGCCCCGGCGCGTGGTGATTGTCGGGGGCGTGGCCGGCGGCGCCTCGTGCGCGGCGCGGCTGCGGCGGCTTGACGAAACCGTCGAGATTCTCATGATCGATCGCGGTCCCTATGTTTCGTTCGCGAATTGTGGACTGCCCTACTATGTCGGCAACGTGATTTCCGACGAACGAAGGCTGCTGGTCGCGTCGCGCGAGATGTTTCACGAGCGTTTCAATATCGACGTGCGCACCGACACCGAAGTTACCGCCATCGATCGAAATGCCGGCACGATTGCCATATGCGATGTGCATACGGGCAAGGTCGGCACGGAGCGCTACGACGCAATCGTTTTATCCCCAGGCGCAGCGCCGATCCGTCCGCCGCTTCGCGGCATCGATCTGCCGGGCGTCTTTGCGGTGCGCACGATCCCTGACTCGCGACTCATTCGTTCGTGGATTACCGAACATAATGCCAAGACAGCGGTTGTCATCGGCGGCGGTTTCATTGGGCTGGAAATGGTCGAGAATTTGATTCATCGCAAACTGTCCGTCAGCATTTTGGAGAAGCTCTCTCAAGTCATGCCTCCACTGGACCCTGAGATGGCGGTGCCGCTGATGGAGCATCTCGCTGCCAAGGGAGTGCCACTTCATCTGGGCGACGGGCTTGCGCGCATCGAGGAACACGACGGAGGCGGGTTGGTGGTGATCGCCGAGAGCGGCGCGCGCTTCCCGGCTGATCTGGTGATCCTGGCGATCGGCGTGCGGCCCGAAACCATGCTTGCGAAGAACGCGGGCCTGGAGATCGGCCCCCGCGGCGGCATCGTCGTCGATGCGCAGATGCGCACGCGTGATCCGAAGATCTGGGCGGTGGGCGACGTGGTCGAAGTGCAGGATGTGCTGACTGGACAAGAAACGGTCCTGCCGCTCGCCGGACCGGCGAACCGTCAAGGGCGAGTTGCTGCCGAATCGATTGCTGGGCGCGCAACGCATTTTCGCGGCGTCCAAGCGACGGCTGTCGTTGGCGTGCTCGGTTTGACCGTCGCATCGACCGGCGCGAGCGAAAAGGGACTACGGCGCGCCGGTATCACTAATTTTGAAAAAGTTTATCTGCATCCGGGGCACCACGCCGGCTATTATCCCGGCGCGCATGCGATCCATTTAAAGCTTATCTTCTCGATCCCTGACGGTCGCATTCTCGGCGCTCAAGCTGTCGGCCTCGAAGGCGTCGAGAAGCGTATCGATGTCATTGCGACCGCAATTCAGTTCAACGGCACCGTGCACGATCTCGCGGAGGCCGAGTTGTGTTACGCGCCGCAGTTCGGCGCGGCAAAAGATCCGGTGAATCTCGCCGGCATGCTGGCTGAGAACGTTCTGAACGGCGATATGCCTTTGGCCGATTGGGCAGCGCTGGAGCAGACCGATGCTTTGCTGCTGGACGTCCGCGAACCTGACGAGTTTGCTCAGGGCCACCTTCCGAATGCGATCAACATACCGCTCTCACGGCTACGTTCCCGCTGGGGCGAGCTGCCACAGGACAGAGAAATCTG
>DATBEY010000427.1:0-4958 GCA_036558765.1 Binatia bacterium
CGCAATATCATTGTCGGCATGACCGGTCCGGTTACCGGCACCGGCTTTACTCCCGGCGGAACCAAGATGTGCTTCGTTTACTTGAGCCCCGCCACCCGCTACACGCTTGGACGCGGCGCGACGAGCGGCTACTTCGGCACGTCGCTCAAAGCGGCCGGCTACGACGGCATCATCGTCACAGGCGCCGCGGCGACACCTAAATACCTCTATATTGGCGAGGACAAAGTCGAGCTGCGCGATGCGAGCCATGTCTGGGGCAAAGGCATCCGCAACACCGAAGATACTCTGCGCCAAGAGTCAGGCCATCAAGACGCGCGCATTGGCTGCATCGGTCCCGCCGGCGAAAATCTGATTCGCGCGGCGATGCTGGTCAATGATTACAATCACACGGCGGCGCACGGCTTGGGCGCCGTCATGGGTTCGAAAAAATTAAAAGCCTTTGTCGCCTGGGGCACCAAACGGCCGCGTCTCCATGACAAGCTCCGGCTAATCGAGGCAGGCATGCGCTGGGCCAAGGCGATCGCGCCGCGAAAAACCACGGTCAAAAAACGCCTGACTAGCGTTGGCCACGGCGAGGATTGGGGCGCAATCACTAAGCTGAACTGGCGCAGCACCATCATTACCGACGAGGCGAAAGGCCTCGATCAAAATCGCGTGACACTTCGTCCCTGTTTTCAGTGTCCGCGCATGTGCCCTTGGGACGTGGAGATCGGCGAAGGTAGGTTCAAAGGCAAAGTCGGCCACTTCAATGCCGGCAGCGAATGGATGGACACGTTTTATAATCTCGGCTTCAAAGGTAACGATGTGCTCTACTTGTCGGAGCGCATCAATGATCTCGGCATCGAATGCAGCCATTATGCTTGCGGCGCGGGGCTGGCGTTTGAAGCGTGGGAAAAAGGCGTGCTCGGACCCGAGCGCACCGATGGATTGGAATTGGAGTGGGGCAATCTCGAAGCCGTCGAAACTTTGTTGGAGCGGTGTGCTCGGCGCGAGACCTGGCTCGGAAATATTCTCGCTGACGGCCCCAAAGAGCTCGCCGAAGCACTAGGCGGCGAAGCCAAGAACTGGGTGGTGCACACGAAAGGCGGCACGCCAGCCCAACACGAGTGGCGGCCGCTCTTGAGCCAGATGCTGCGCGAGCTTGTGGCGAGCGGCGGCATGAAGCCCCAGGGTGCTGGCGGCGCCGAACCGCCGGCTGACTTGCGGTATCGCGAAAAATGGGGCCCGCTCGATCCAAATGCGCCGGACGGTTGGACGAGCTCGCATCTCATCACTGAGCAAATTCGCCAGGCCTGTGGCCTGATGGGCGCCTGCTGGTTTGCGCTCAATGAAAAACCGCCGGACGGTGTGCAGAGCATGGTGGACGCGCTTAACGCCACCACGGGTTGGGACGTTTCTCTGGACGAAACCATCGATACGGGCCATCGCGCGATCATTTTACAAAGCGTCTTCGGCAGTCAGCGCGGCTGGATCGCAGAACACGATTGGCAAGATGTCGGCCCGCGCTTTTTGGAACCGATCCCTGACGGTAAGTATCAGGGCTTCACGATCGCGAAATGGCTGCCGGATCTGATTTACGAATATTATCGGATCTCCGGCCGCCATGAAAAAACCGGCAGGCCCTATATGGACACGTTGCTACGGCTAGGCTTGGAAGAATTTCAAGAATGGTGTCAGAAGGATTGACAGCGGAGCTTTATGGAGAGGCAGAAACTTACGTTGGCCGTTATTTTGATTTTCGTCATGGCGATTGCGACAAGCAGTCATGCGCAATCCGGACTCAAAAAAGTGCGCATGGGCAGCTCTTCAACGAATGTCTCCTTTCTTGCGCTTTACACAGCGCTGAACCGGGGTTTTTTTAAAGACGAAGGCATTGATCTGGAAATCGTCTTTATGCCGGCGAACCTGGCAAGCACCGCGGTGTTAAACGGCGACATTGATTACAACGGCGCGGTGACGGGAACCATCGGCGCCGCAGTGCAGGGCCGTCCGATGAAAGTCTTGCTTTTCACCGTGTCCAAGCCGTTGCTGTTCTTGATGGGGCAAAAAAACATCACGGACTTAAAGCAGCTTAAGGGCAAAAAAATCGCCGGCAGCTCGCCCGGCGGGTCGGCGACGCTGCTCGCCAATCAGGCGCTGAAGCAAATCGGTCTCGAGCCCGGCAAAGATGTTTCGGTGCTGCAAATGTCAGGCAATGCTGCGAGCCGCTACGCAGTACTGGAGTCAGGCGTTGTCGATGCCTCGCTCCTTTCGGTGCCGGAAAATATCATCGCCCATGAAAAGGGCTATAACGAATTGCTGTTTCTCGGTGATGTTGTCGAGTTTCCCCAGAACGGGTTTGGAACCTCGGAGAAACGCATTCGTGAAAATCCGGACGAAGTCTATCGGATGGTGCGCGCCACACTGCGCGGTCTGCAGTTCATCTGGGATAAGAACAACAGCGAAGCAGTGACCAATATTCTGATGAAGCAATGGAAAGTAAACGATCGCAAAATGGCCGCGGAAATGGCTCGCCAAGTGAGCCGCGTCCTCACGAAAGACGCGTACGTCAAACCGGAATCCGTCCAGGTCTTAGTCGATCTCGCGCGCGAAAGCGCCAAAGTGACCAAGCCGATCAACGCAATGGACGTTGTCGATTACAGCTTCCTCGATCGAGCCCGGAAGGAATTGGGAATAGTAAAATGAACTGTAGGGGCGCAGCATGCTGCGGCCTTTGATTTAAATCAGCGGATCGATAATGACTTTGATCGAATCTTGCCCGCTCGCCGTCAGGTTAAATCCGAGTCCGGTCTGAGCCAGCGGGAGCCGGTGCGTAACCATCTCGCCCACCCGCACCTTGCGCTCGCTGATTAACCTAAGCGACTCCTGCAAGTCAGCGCCGCTGCCTGCGTAGGACGTTACCACTTTGATCTCGTCGCGCCAAAAATCGAAAAGCGGTATCGGCACATCGATGCCGGCGGTTGTCGGCGCAAAGAACAACAGCGTGGCGCCGCGGTCAAGGGATTTGATTGCCTGCTGAATACCCGGCATCGCGCCGGTGCAGACAATCACCCGATCCGCCAGGCGGCCCTCATTGGCTTCGCGCAGGCGTGCCGGAACATCTTCGGCACCATGAATGACGATGTCGGCACCGAACTGCTTCGCCGCATTGAGCCGGTATTCGCTGATATCGGTTGCAATGATCCGCGCCGCGCCGCGCGTCCGGGCAAGCTGAATGTGCAGGAGGCCTGAAATGCCGCTACCGATCACCAAAACAGTTTGTCCCGAACCGATATCGGCAAAACGCTGCGCGCGCACCACGCATGCCATTGGCTCGATAAAAGAGCCTTCGTCGAAGGTCATCGAATCGGGAATCCGCAGCGTACCGAGTTCGACATTGATCCTTGGCACGCGAATGTATTCGGCGAACCCTCCGGGATCGAAATGCGTCGTGCGCAACAATTCGCAAACCGACTGATGTCCTGCTACGCAGTAGCGGCACTCGCCGCAGGGCACGTGATGCGAGGAAAATACCCGGTCGCCGATTCTGAAATTTTCCACGCCCGCGCCAATTTCTACGACTTCGCCGGTAATCTCATGACCCAGGACGAGCGGTGCCTTTTTGATTCGATACCACTCCATCAAGTCGCTGCCGCAGATGCCGCTCGCGCGCGTGCGAATCAGCAGCTCACCCGCGCCAATTTGCGGCAGCGGCAGTTCCTGAAGCCGCACGTCGCGATTATTGTAGTACATAGCGACGTGCATGCTGCGCGAAGATAATTTCTGGTTTCTAATTTCCGGTTTCTGACTTCCGGCCATTGGTATTGCCTCTGGTGCCGTATTTATGCAAGTAAATCATTAAAGTGGAACCGGAAACCTAATTTATCCCGCTTTTCTCGCTTTCGTCGCCTTCTCACTCTCGTAGATCTTAAACGCGTCCTTGACCGAAATATTTTCATGGACGATTGCTCGAACTGCTCTTATCATTCCGACCGGCGAGTCCGATTGGAAAATATTTCTTCCCATATCGACGCCGACGGCACCCCGTTTGACTGCATTGTAAGTAAGCTCGAGCGCTTCCATCTCAGGAGTTTTCTTTCCGCCCGCAACGATCACCGGGATCGGACAGCTCTCGATCAATTCCTCGAAGTTCTCGCAGTAGTAAGTCTTAACGACATGCGCGCCAAGCTCGGCTGCGATGCGGCAAGACAAGCCCAGGTAGCGCACGTCGCGCGCCATATCTTTCCCTACGGCAGTCACGGCGAGTACCGGAATCCCAAATTTCTCGCCGTCATCGACGAGCTTTGCCAAGCTGACGAGCGTTTCTTTTTCGAATTCCGACCCGACAAAAATCGACAGCGCCATCGCGGAAGCGTTCAGGCGAATACAGTCATCGATCGACACTGTAATATCTTCGTTGGACAGCTCCTTCAGGATGCTGGTTCCACCGGAAACCCGCAATACGATCGGTTTCTCGGCCCTGGCGTCGACCGAAGTGCGCAGTACACCGCGCGTCAACATGATCGAATCGGCATGCGGCATCAGCGGTTCGATGGTCTTACGCGGCTCCTCAAGACCGCTTGTGGGACCTAAAAAATAGCCGTGATCGACAGCTAGCATGACCGCCCGGCCGTCCGCTTTGATAATCCGCCCCAGACGGTTCGCCATTCCCCATTGCATCGACATTTCAGCCTCCTTATGTAACTTTGGATTTCGTTGAAACTAGCAAAAAAAAACCCGTAATTAAACTTCGCTAATGAGGCCATTTGGAGGCCCGCATTTCCGCACCGGAGCGAAAAATTGTCGCTTTCAAAAATATCGGTCGCACAAATTCTGCTCCCAGATGCGCCATTCCAAAGTTTACAGCGTAATTGACAGTCGATCAGCCGTGCTGATAGCCTCTTCGCATTCTGCTCTCATTGGAGGAACAATGCCGATCGAAGTCATGGACATGGCAAAGATGGCGCGAGAGGAAGGAA
>DATBEY010000428.1:0-15599 GCA_036558765.1 Binatia bacterium
CCGCGCCATCTCGATCAGCGCTTCCATATGACTCTGGTGACTGTGCACACCGCCGTCGCCTAGAAGCCCCATCAAATGGAGCCGATCGCTGTTTGCTTTGGTTTTGCGTAGCGCATCGAGAAGAACGGGATTTTTTAAAAACCTTCCTTCGTCGATATCTTTGTGGATCAGGGTCAAGTCCTGATAAACAATCCGTCCCGCGCCGAGAATCATGTGGCCGACTTCGGAATTGCCCATTTGCCCGGCCGGCAAACCGACATCCGTGCCAGACATCGACATGCGTGAGTTCGGATAATCGCGCAAGAGCTTGTCGAGATTGGGCGTCGACGCGTTGGCAATGGCGTTGCCGTCTGTTCGCGGATTGATACCGAAACCGTCCAGGATGACGAGAATCACGGGTGACATTCAGTTGAAGCCTTTCTTGCCGGGCGACGGCATCAGGATTCCCGCTCGGATCGAGTGCGAGAGCATTGGTTACGCTCAGGACAACTGTTCGTTGCCGATCTGAAACTGCTCGATGAGCTTGGCGTAAGCTTCGGGAAGCGCTGCTCTCGGCGCGTGGCTCCACAGTCCATCGAGATCATAGAATTCGCGCACGGGTTCGTAGAACACATGCACGATGACATCGGAAAAATCCATCAGTACCCAATGACCCCGCTGCGTTCCTTCGACCGCATACGGTTTCACGCCGTCGTCTGCGGCATTCTCTTCCAGACCCTGCGCGATGCTCTGTACCTGGCGATCCGAGCGCCCTGAGCACAAGATGAAATAGTCCGCGATCGACGTCAGCGCATGCACATCCAAGACGACCAGATCGTAGGCTTTCTTTTCGAGGGCAAGGCGGGTCAAAAGTAGAGCTTTATCCCAGGAACTGATCTCGTTGGCGGCGGTCACCGGTTAAGCTCCGTCGACGTATAAATGGCGCTGCTTGATATATTTTTCTACCACAGATGGCACTAGATAGCGGATCGACTTTCCAAGTCTGACCAGCGCGCGAATTTCCGATGCCGAGATCGCAATGTCCGTAAGCTCAATAAAAAAAATCCGTGTCCCACTTCGATGTCGGTGGTTCCGTGCTTTAAAATCATAACAAAACAGTTTTTTCACGGCAACGCCGGTTCCTTTGAGCGGATCACTCTCTTTGCTGCCCGGCCGTGATGTGACAATAAAATTACAGAGTGGAAAAATTTCCGTAAAATCTTTCCACTTGGCGATTTCGCGAAACGCATCCAGTCCAATGATGAAGTAAAGCACATCTTCAGGCCGTTTCCGCGCGGCGAAGTACCGCACGGTATCGATGGAATAGGAAACACCCGGGCGAGAGATCTCCACGGTAGACGCTCGGAAGCGCGGGTTACGCGCTACGGCCAAACGCACCATTTGCAAGCGATCGGCTGGAGGCGTTGACGTTTGCGCCCGCTTGAACGGCGGAATGGATGCCGGAATAAAATAGACCCGATCGAGCTGGTAGGTTTCCGCCACCTCCTCCGCGCTCCGCAAGTGTCCCCAATGGATCGGATTAAAAGTGCCGCCGAAGAGACCGATCTTCATGCCGCGGCTGCTGCCCCTCCTCCTCATCCTTGACGCTTATTCCCGGATTTGCCCATCGCCAAAAACGATGAACTTCGTGGT
Organism: Binatia bacterium; assembly: GCA_036558765.1. Classification (GTDB taxonomy): domain Bacteria; phylum Desulfobacterota; class Binatia; order UBA9968; family UBA9968; genus DP-20. Next base: position 1,633 of record DATBEY010000428.1, read on the forward strand.
CGTCAGCTCCTCCAAACCCATGGGGCCGAATGCGTGGATTTTGCTCGTGCTGATACCGATCTCTGCGCCCAAGCCGAGCTCACCGCCGTCGTTGAACCGGGTCGAAGCATTTACCAGCACGGCTGACGAGTTGACCCGCTCGACAAACTCCCGCGACTTCTGATAGCTCGCCGTGACAATCGTTTCGGTATGCTCTGAGCCGTAGCGTTCAATGTGGGCGATCGCGTGGTCGAGATCCCGCACGACGCGCACGGCGAGAATCAAATCGAGATACTCTTCACTCCAATCCGCTTCGCGTGCGGGCACGATCCCCGGCACCAGTGCGCAGGTTCGTTCACAGCCGCGGATCTCCACACCGGCGGCTTGAAATTTGGCGATCATCGGCGGCAAAAACTTGGTCGCAATCGCTTCGTGCACGAGTAAGGTCTCCATAGCATTACAGACCGACGGCCTTTGCACTTTGGCGTTGAAGCAAATCCGTTCCGCCATTTCCACGGATGCGTCCGCCTCGACATAGACGTGGCACACCCCTTTGTAGTGCTTGATCACCGGAATTTTGGAACTTGCAACCACCGCGCGAATGAGATCCTCGCCGCCGCGTGGAATGATGAGATCGATGTATGCCTCGAGTTGGAGCAACTCATTGATCAGCGCATGGTCCTGCCGTGCCACCATTTGTACGGCATCCTGCGGCACGCGCGTCCCCGCGCACGCCTGACGAAGCGCGCTGCCGATCGCCTGATTGGAATGATGCGCTTCGCTGCCGCCGCGCAGAATCGCGGCGTTGCCGGATTTCAAGCAGAGCGCGGCTGCATCGGCGGTCACATTAGGCCGCGCTTCATAGATGATGCCGATGACCCCAAGTGGAATGCGCATTCGTCCGACCTGGAGCCCATTCGGCCGCCGCCACATCTTGACCACTTCGTGAACCGGATCCGGCAAGGCAGCCACGTCCCGCAATCCCTTAGCCATCGACACTACCCGAGCAGGATCGAGCGCGATGCGGTCGAGCACGGCGTTGCTGACGCCGGCGTTCTTAGCCGATTCCAAATCCTTCTTGTTCTCGCTGATCAGGAGCGCACTGCTTCGTTCCAGCTCGTCAGCCATCGCCAGCAGCGCTCGATTCTTCTCAGCGGCCGAAAGTGGCGCCAGCGCGCGCGCCGCAGATTTGGCGTTTTTCCCAAGGCGCAGCGCTTCTTCTTTCAATGACAAGTCTTGCATGAGCGGCCGGCTACAGCACAACGAGATCATCCCGATGGATGATCTCATCATAGGCTTTGTAGCCCAGAATTTTTTCAATCTTGCTTGTATGCAATCCCTTGATCTGATTCAACTCCTGCGCGCTGTAGTTGACCAGGCCGCGGGCAAACTCCTGATCGTTCAGATCCACACAGCGCACGCAGTCGCCGACGCCAAAGACACCTCTAACCTCTTTAATGCCGGACGGCAGCAAGCTCTTTCCCTTGTGCACCACGGCTTCATGCGCTCCGGAATCGACCACCACATCGCCCGCTGGTTTAAGGTTGTAGGCAATCCAATGCTTGCGGTGCGTCAAGCGATTTTGGTCAGCAACGACCAAAGTGCCGCTATGCTCGCGGGGGTCGAACACTCTCGGGATCGCGCCACCACCCAGCCCGCTGGTAATAATCGTTGGAATGCCCCCGGCAGCGGCTTCCTCGGCGGCGGCGATTTTGGTCGCAATTCCGCCTGTACCGAGAACACTGCGGCTTGATCCTTCAATGGTAATCTTTGTTCCCTTGATGTCTTCAATCAACGGGATCAACTGCGCATTCGCGTGCGTGCGCGGATCGCGATCGTACACTCCTTGTACATCGCTCAGAATCACCAACAGATCGGCGCCGAGCAGAGTCGCCACCAGCGCTGATAAATGATCGTTGTCGCCGAATTTCATTTCTTCCACGGCCACCGTGTCATTCTCGTTCACAATCGGAATGATCGATGATTGCAAGAGCATCTCAAATGTATGCTTGGCGTTGATATAGCGCTGACGATTGGCTAAGTCTTCGTGCGTCAACAACACTTGCGCGACGCTTTTGTCGAACTTCGAGAAGTGGCGTTCGTAGAGCGCCATCAGCTTGATTTGGCCAACGGCGGCGAGCGCCTGTTTTTCTTGAATTGTTTTCGGCCGCTCGGTTCGCCCGAGGCGCGTCATGCCAGCCGCCACGGCGCCGGAGCTCACAATCACAAGTTGCTTTTTTGCCGAATGTAAGTCCGCCAACTCGCGCACCAGCCCGCGAAGCCTGGACTCTTCGATCCCTTCGCGCGATGAAAGAATTTGGCTGCCGACCTTGACGACCACACGGCGCGCCCGGCGTAAGATGTCGTTTTTATATTCCAGCGGCGTCATGGCTCGTCTCGGTTTGCTTGAGCGCTGCGATTTTTCGGCCAACGGTTTGCACGAGCGCCTGAACGCCTTCCGTCGTTGCCGCAGAAATCAGATACGGCGGACGATAGGGCTGCGGAAGCTCTTTTGCGATCGCCTGGGCTTGCTCTCGAGCTTCGGCTAAATCTATCTTATTTATGACCACAATCTGTGGCTTTTGTGCCAAGGCCGGATCAAAAAGCGCCAATTCATGGTTGACGGTTCGCCAGTCCTTCAGCGGATCTTCAGGGTTGATCTGCGATCCATCGATCAAATGAATCAATAAGCTCGTGCGCGTGACGTGCCGAAGGAATTTGTGTCCCAAGCCGTGGCCTTCATGGGCGCCTTCGATCAAACCTGGAATATCGGCAACGACGAAGCTTTTGTCATCATATCCGACGACGCCCAGATTCGGTACGAGCGTGGTAAACGGATAGTCGGCAATCTTCGGGCGCACAGACGAAATCACAGAGATCAAAGTTGATTTGCCGGCATTGGGCAAGCCGATAATGCCGACGTCCGCCAATAGGCGAAGCTCGATGTCGAGTTCACGCTCTTCTCCGGGCTCGCCCGGTTGAGCGAAACGCGGGCTACGATGGGTCGATGACACGAAATGCGCGTTGCCCTTGCCCCCTCGGCCGCCGCTCGCAACAATTACGCGCTCACCAGCAGCTTGCAAATCACCCATCAGCTCACCCGTTGCGGCGTCACGGATAATGGTTCCGACCGGGACATTGATGATGCGGTCGTCACCGCGGTGCCCGTGACAGTCGCTGCCCATGCCATGTTGCCCGCGGCCGGCTTTGTAGAGCTTCTGGTAACGCAGATCGAGCAATGTCGTGAGTTGAGGATCGGCAACGGCGATGACATCACCGCCGTTGCCGCCGTTGCCGCCGCTCGGGCCGCCGCGCGGAACGAATTTCTCACGGCGAAAACTGACGCAGCCGCGCCCGCCGTCCCCGGCAATGACGCGAATCTTGACTTCGTCAATGAATTTCATGCGAAAAACTATTCAATGGCGGATGCCAGTCTCACGAGCGCAGTTGTTCTTCATCATGTTACCGCGTGTGTCGATTTCCGCCTTCGCTCATGTTCTTCTCTTCCGCCGGACAAAAAAAAAGCCCCGAAGAGGGGCTTTCGTCAAGCAACGCTCGCTGTTATTGAGCCGGCAGAACAGCAACGCGCTTCCGCAGCTTGTCCATGTGCTCATAGCGCACGATCCCGTCGATCAAAGCAAAGAGAGTATAATCACGCCCCATTCCAACATTCTTGCCCGGATGAATACGGGTTCCGAGCTGGCGCACTAAGATATTTCCTGCGCGCACGGATTCGCCGCCGAAAACCTTTACGCCCCGGCGTTGCCCTTGACTGTCGCGGCCATTACGGGAACTGCCACCGGCCTTCTTATGTGCCATAACTCGCTCCTGATTCAGGCTTCGATCGCGGTAATTTTCAAAGCCGTCTGATATTGCCGGTGGCCATACTGGCGGCTATAGCTTTTGCGCCTTTTCTTTTTAAAGACGATAACCTTTTTGGCGCGTCCCTGTCCCACGATTTCGCCGGTGACTTTGGCATTGGCGATCAGCGGCACACCGATTTTGACCTCACCGTTGCCGCCGATAAACAAAACATCCTCGAGAACCACTTTCGCACCAATTTCGCCGGCGAGTTTTTCCACTTTGACGATATCGCCTTCAGAAACGCGGTACTGCTTACCGCCAGTTCTAATTACTGCATATTTCATGGGATTTTGTCGAAGCTAAATTTTTAATGGAAAACCTTTGCAAAGTCAACTAAACCATCATCCTTCGACCATAACCATTTTTTTGACACCACCTGGGTAGGCGCCGGGGACACCGTAGTCTCAGAACGATCATTACCGGCGTGTTCGCAATCAAGGCATAAAAACTCGATGTATCGAGCCGCGCCCAGAACCGAAAGCTCGCGAAAAATAATTGCCGCCGTCCTTGACACGGGTAGTTCCAGCGTAATATATCGTGCTACGATTGTATCGATGTGCGACATGGCAAGCCGAACCCAAGTCCCAGATTTCAAGGCGATGGCGGAACTGCGTTACCAGATCCGCCGCTTTCTGCGCTTCAGCGAAAATGCTGCGCGACAGGCCGGCATCGAACCGCAACAGCATCAGCTGTTGCTCGCGATCAAGGGATTGCCCAACGAGCTGAAGCCCACGGTTGGAGCTCTGGCCGAACGAATGCAACTGCAGCACCACAGCACGGTGGAGCTTATCGATCGGCTTGTCGAACGGGGGTTTGTCTGCCGTTTGCGCGCCGCCGATGATCGGCGCCAGGTGCTGGTAAAGCTAACGCGAGACGGCGAAGCATTTTTGCACAGTCTTTCTTTTCACCACCTCGAAGAGTTGCAGTCGACGGGTCCCAAGTTTGTCAAAATCTTACAGCGTTTAATCGAAATCGACGAGTTGGCCGACACGGAAAAACCACCACAAGCGAAGCCGCGTTCAGCACGGCACAAACCAGGAAAGGAAACAAAACATGGCTGATCAGAGCAGTTCCACCCAAGAAGTCCTGTTGGATATCCGGGTTGCGGAGGCCTCTCGCCTTTATAAGCTTTATCTGAATCAGGAAAAGAAAATACTCGGGTCCGCCGCGGTAATCCTGTTTCTAGTCATCTGGGAGCTGGTCGGAAATGTTTTTCAATTGATCAATCCGATGTTCATGAGCGCTCCTTCGCTCATTGGAAAGGCGGCCGTTCAACTTTTTGGATCAGGTGAAATCTTCAACGACCTTTACGTGAGCGGGATCGAACTTTTCTGGGGCTATATTCTTTCGGCTGTTGTGGCGGTCCCTTTTGGCATTGCGATCGGTTGGTACAAGAAGGTCGCTTACATATTCGATCCGTTCGTGAACGCGATGAACGCAACCCCTCGCGTCGCGCTTCTTCCACTGGTCATCATCTGGTTGGGAATCGGAATACTTTCGAAAGTCGGAATTATTTTTCTCGGCGCGGTCTTTCCGATACTCATCAACACACGCGACGGGGTCAAAACCACGCCAGCCAATTTGCTCACCGCCGCGAGGAGCTTCGGCGCTTCGGAGTGGATACTTTTCAAAACGGTTGTGCTTCCTTCCACGATTCCATTTATTCTTACGGGTTTGAGGCTCGGCCTTGGGCGCGCAATCGTGGGTGTAATGGTCGGCGAGCTTTATGCAGCAACCGCCGGGATCGGCTTCATGATCACCGTTGCCGGTGCAACTTTTCAGACCGATAAAGTCTTCGTTGGCGTCTTGATTTTCGCGCTGGCGGGAATGATCGGCACGGAATTTCTCACCCGGGTCGAAAGACGCTTTGATAAGTGGCGTCCCAAAATCGGCTCGATGGATTAGCCGAAAACTTTTGATATCAAGTCCCAAGGGCCCGATGAACTCGGGCCCTTTTTTTTACGCGCCAAATTGGCTCTTGCCCGTTGGGCGATTCCGATACCGCCTCTTGCCCTTTCATGCCTCCCGACTTACATTCAAACGAAATTCGCCGGAGGAACTGATGACAGAGTCTTTACGTAAGGAATTTCCTAAGCTTGTCACTCTAGTATCATTGCTCCTGGTTATTTCCGGCTGCGGTTACAACCAGCTTCAAGGATTGGACGAAGAAGTAAAAGGCGCGTGGGCGGAAGTGCAGAATCAGTATCAGCGGCGGGCGGATCTCGTGCCCAACCTGGTCGCTACCGTCAAAGGCGCAGCGAAGTTCGAGCAAGATACTCTGCAGCAGGTCATTCAAGCCCGTGCCGCCGCAACCTCGATGAAAGTGGATACGAGCGTGCTGGACAATCCGGAGGCCTTCAGAAAGTTCGAACAAGCTCAAAACCAGTTGTCCGGAGCCCTGTCGCGCTTGCTTGTGGTTGTGGAAAAATATCCTGACCTCAAAGCCAATCAGAATTTTCAAAGTCTTCAGGCTCAACTCGAAGGTACCGAAAATCGCATCGCGGTAGCGCGCAAGCGCTATATCGAGCGGGTTGCGGAATACAATAAAGCGGTGCGCTTTTTTCCGACGAATCTGACTGCCAAGTGGCTTTTGGGGCTTCAAGTCCGACCGACTTTCGCTGCCGAAGAGTCCTCGCAAAAGCCGCCCGAGGTTAAGTTCTAGCCCGTTGGGAGATACTTGATCGATTTGCTTCTCCCCGATGCTCGTGCGACACGGCGTGGCACAAGAGCCGACGCGTGGCACGCCCGTCTACTGAGTTTCCTGCTTTTATTGATTGCATCATCTCTGGCGCAAGCCCTTGAAGTGCCGCCGCTACGCGGCCGGGTAAACGATTATGCCGGCGTCATGAGCCAGGATCAGGTGCGCGCGTTGGAATCTCAACTCGCGCAGTTCGAACAAGAAACGGGCCACCAGATCGCGGTTCTAACCATCCCGACGCTCGCCGGCGAAGATATCGAAGGCTTCAGCATTCGCGTCGCGGAAAACTGGAAGCTCGGCAAAAAAGGTTTCGACAACGGGGTCATCCTTCTGGTCGCCGTCAAAGACCGTAAGCTTCGGCTTGAAGTCGGTTACGGTCTGGAAGGTGTTTTGCCCGATGCCATCGCGGATCGCATAATTCGGGATTACATCGTACCGCGTTTCCGGGCTCAAGATTACGCGGGCGGAGTAATCGCCGGCATTGACGCCGTTCAGAAAGTGATCAAGCAAGAGCCGCTGCCGGAATCGGCGCGCAAAACCAATCAAGCTCCGCAGTCAGGTTTTAACTCGCTAGCCATGTTCGCCATCGCATTCGTTATCTTTGCATTGATGGCATTCAGCTCTGGCCGCAGAAGCCGCAACCAGATGTGGTCGGGAAGAGGTCGACGCTATCCGCCTATTTTTTGGGGTGGTGGTGGCTTCGGCGGCGATGGCTTTGGCGGTGGCTCCGGCGGCGGTTTCAGCGGTGGCGGCGGTGGCTTTGGCGGCGGTGGCGCTTCTGGTAGTTGGTGATATGACCGCGGACAAGTTCTTCAACGATCAGGAAAAGGAGCGTATCCAGCAAGCGATTGTCGTCGCCGAATCAAAAACCGCCGGTGAGATCGTACCGATGATCGTGACGTCCTCCGCGCGTTACACGGAGGTTGAGCTCTACGGCTTGATTGCCGGCCTGTTCCTTGGGCTGGCTATCGAATGGCTCTGGAGCGATCCATGGGGATCACCATTTGTGAATCTATGGCCGATTGTCGGCGCATGTACTGGTTTTCTCCTATGCCAGATACCCAGCATCAAGAGGCTCGTCACTCCCAAAAACCGCATCGAAGCGGCGGTTCACACACTGGCGCTTGCTGCGTTTGCTCAACACGGTCTCCATTGCACCAGGGATCACACGGGCATATTGATTCTGATCTCGCTCCTCGAGCATCGGGTAGAAGTGCTTGCCGATCGGGGAATCAACGCGAAAGTCGAGACCGCGACCTGGCAGGAGATCTCGAAAATCGTCGCCGATGGATTGAGATCCGATCGAGCCTGCGAAGCGATTTGCAAAGCGATCGATCGGTGCGGCGAGATTCTCGCGACCCATTTTCCACGGCAACCTGACGACCGCAACGAACTGCCGGACCGCCTGGTCACGGGTTAGTTCGGAGGGCGCATGCCATGGGCCGTTACACAACGATTGAAGGTCGCTCAATGCCGCACTGGATCTGCGGTTGGCCGGGATAACGATCCAATGGTGTTTCCCTCGCGGAGCTCTGACGTCGCGGTATTCCGATTTTGTTGACCGATCCGACATGCATGGCGATTTCGGCCGCTGATCATTGGCTCTGTTATCCGAGGCGGTTATCGATGCATTGATGCGTGCTTTGACGCATGTGATCCTTCGCTTCATCCGCTGTGGCAAAGGTGCGGTTGGTAGATATCGAATGAATGCCTGCGTCGAAATCGATGTGACCTTTCCAAGCCCATGAGTTTCGCCACGGGTCTAACGTAATCACTGCGAAGTAGAACTGCTGACGGTAGGACTCCCTGATTTTGTAAATCTTCTGTTGTTTTCGGCTGTTCACAATCAGCACACTAAGCTTTTAGTGATCTGAACGCAATGAAATTGAGGTTGGAAGAAAGCAGATGATTTGAACGGTTCTGCCGCGTCCTGGTACAAGAATTGACTTCCGTTGCGGTCCGGGAGTTCCGCCACAGTAAGTGGCTGGAATCGTTTTCCTAATTCTCAAGAGGTCGCGGTCAGGGCGTGCGAACTCATTTATTTCGCTTGTGTTTCGCGACGGCTGCGCCTAGAGTGGCGCTCTTATGGCAAGAATAACTGTTGAAGATTGTCTGGATAAGGTCTCTAGTCGCTTTGATCTGGTCTTGCTCGCCTCAAAACGAGCCCGGCAGCTCCGGATGGGAGCGAAGCCTTGCATCGAGTCAGATAACCGGGACATCGTTGTAGCGCTGCGCGAGATCGCTGCCGGCAAAGTCCGCTGGATGCCTCCCACGCCAGAACCGGGAAAATAGAGAGACTCGCGCCGATTGAGCCTCCTGGCAAATCAGCCATCTGATTGACATTGCCGGCATTAACCCGTAGGCTGGCTTCACCTACTTCAGTAAATGGCCTTCTGAATTGGGAAGAAATATTTCGAAGGTCTTAATCTGTCTCTCTCCTTGCGAACGATTCCTAACGGACAAACCGACCAGAGCGTGGTTTCATTAATTGGTTAACCCATGTTCTGCCGAGTGGCAGTCTAATTCCCAGGGTTTCAGACAAAACATTCTCTCATAGGAGGAGAACATGGGTACAAAATTATATGTTGGTGGTCTGCCTTATTCGGTTACCGAAGGTCGACTGCAAGAAATCTTTTCAGCGCACGGTACGGTGGAATCGGCGAACGTAATTGCCGACAAGTTTACTGGCCAATCACGCGGCTTCGGCTTCGTCGAGATGAGCTCTGGCAGCGAAGCGCAGAAGGCCATCAGTTCGTTGAACGGCACGCAGCTCGACGGTCGCACGCTAACGGTCAATGAGGCCAAGCCGATGGCCCGGCGTGATGATGGTGGCGGGCGCGGCAATCGCCAGGGCGGTCGCAATCGCTGGTAAATTCTTCGTTTTTTAGCTAAGGCGTTTGGGGCAGCAGGTCGGGTTGCCCCTTTCCCATTTGCCCCGCCTAGGGCGGCGCGGCAACTCGAGTGCTTGGCATCTCCACGGTTCGCCAGAGGGCGCGAACCAGTTCATCGCTTCACCTTTTGCGTGATTGTCCAGTCACCCGGCACTGAGTTGCTTGGCTGTGCTTGTAACCTCTGGAGGTTTTATGACCGAACAAGAAACCGTAAAACAAAGCGCGAATTTGTTGAAGAGCATCATTCGTAGCATTGACAAAAAACTCGAGTATAACTTTGTCGACTCGACTCAGGAAGGCAGATTCTCGCTTCGACTGACAACACGAGGAAAAAATGCCATGGTTTCGCTATTGACACACGATCTCCGTTCAGCTCTGACGGACGACGTGCGAAAGAATGCGATCCGGCAGAAGATCAAGAGCATCCGAGACCATATGTTGTCTGTCTATGTAGAAGACGTTATGGGACGAAAGATGGCAAAAATGCTGAGCGCCGGTGCAGCCGGTCAAGGCGATTCGAAACCTTCATTCTTTTACCGGCGACCTGGCGGGCGAAGATAGCAGGTTTCAATGCGTTCCGTGCCCGCGGTATCGTCGATCCCGAAAAACGAATTCGTAAAGCTGTTGCAATGACTTTCATTTATGAAAAGCAGCTTTGGTGCAGAGATTGTCGGCGCAATCACGTGATCAAAGTCTACTCGGCAGCCGAGTTAACTCCGGAACAGGCAGCCCCGTTTTTTGTTGAAGGTGATTATAATGACCAATTGAGAAAGCATACGGCCTGTGGCAGCTGCGGCGGCAATATCACACCTCACAACGATATCGACATTGTCGAAACCAAAGGCGAGTGGAAAGAAATCTGCCTCGATTGCTTTCGAAAGGGTTGAACAGTAACTCACGCAAAAAAATTTGACGCATGCACTACCTAGACCCGATGACCTAAGGAGAACCTATGGAAACTTTCAAAAAACGACAAAAAGCATGGGCGCGGAAGGAAAAGCAACAGAAGAAAGCTGCGCGCCGGATGGAGCGGCGAAACGAAAAAGCAAACGCGGGCAACAAAAACGAAGAAAATAAAGTTGCTGCGCCCCGAATGGTTGATTGATTCAGCGCAATACAAAGAACAAAGTGATAAAATTAACTCGCGATCGATGTTGTTAAAATCCGATCGCGGCGATCGTTTGCTACTGGCGCCTCGTTACTATACAGTTTTAACAGAACATGCCTTGACGCTACAGACGCGCAAGAGGTAAAAGACCGGGCCCTAGCTTCTCACGGGCATGAGCTGCGGCGTCGATCGTACGCCGAAAATTCCCGGTCTTGCAGCCCCTCCCTCTTCCTAGATCCGCAGGCTGCCAATGTCCTGCATAAGGAGATTCCTATGCATCCACTATTCGTGGTTGTCATCCCTTCGTCTCGATCGGCGTCCGCATGATCTTGAACCGGATCGAATTATCCTCATGAAGAGATTGGGCATCGAAACGTTCTGAAATTTCTTTGATCGTCATAGCTCCCGGCCCTAAAACGGCGGGAAGGGTGAGTAGCTGCTTGGCTATCTTGAGTGTTAGCGAAATCCGGCTGCCGCTCGGTGTCGCAGTGAAATTAGACGGCGCATCAACTGATATTTCGGCGCGGCGCCAATCCGGTGCGCAGCCGGCATGGGCCTCAAAGGCTGCCATAATGTCACAGGAGCAGGAAAGTGATTGATTTAGCAAAAAGACTGTTCGTCGGCATCAAAATTTCCAAGGCGCTGCAAAATGAATTGGATAACCCGGCCTCCGGGACGAAGCATCATTTTGAAGGAGGCGATCAGAGCGATTCTCTGCAGATCATTAACGTAGGCGAGCATCGAATAATTGGACGATATATCAGCGATGGTTTTCTTGCGGCCGAACTTGGCGAGGTTAGCCGCAACGTAGGCAATATGGTAAAATCCATAACCCGCGGGCGGCGCATCGAAGACAACGACATCCAAATTTTCTCGTCGTAAAGCAGCCCCGCGATTTACGATGAGCTGTTAATGGTAGAGTTTTACAGCCGCATTGCAGCGAGTGTACATAAAGCAAAGTTTGTTCTAAACGAGAGGAGACCTGGCATGTCCGATAAAACTGAGACGACTTTGCGCGACGGCACGTTGGTGCGGCATAGGAATACCGGTTACCAAGGCAAGATCGAAGGCACGACGTCGATTCGGGCGTGCTTCACTAGGGGCGGTACTTCCGTGCAAGCCGCTGCAAGTAAGGAAACGTTCCAATATCGGATCTTGGTTGCGGGCGAGTCGATGCGTCAGGTCGCGCCCTTGGAAGATTTAGAAGTTCTCGAAGCCGCGGCGAACATAACCTGCATTGCATGCCATAAATCGTTTCAGACCAAGCCCGGTCTGATAGAAAAGCCCTGCGGACGTTGCGCCTGCGGTAACTGGATCTGTCCAGTGTGCATGGCATGCCAAACGGAAGAGGCGGCGAAAAACAAAGCCACAGCGTGTATTCATCAGCGTAAACGACTCTCAAAGAAAGTTTCGAAGAAAGCGCGCGCCTGAACGCAAGAACTGTCACTAGGAAATTTTAAATCCGGAGCCGCCAATCTTACCGTTCAGCGCATTCCCAGCCGGACCATTTTAGCTTTCCTGCCGCACGAATCCGCCCATTGGCTCAGTGGCTGAGCGTCCAAAACTGCAGACGACGGAGCGTCTCCGTAGCGATCGATGCCTCGGAACGGTCGGCAATTACGGCCGCCCAACGTGACAACATTTTTAGGAGGTCTCCTTCCAGCGAAAGCGCCGTAGCAATGACGATGGGAACGCTTCCTGCCAAGGCACGGCACTCGTGCAGGTCGGCTAATGTCTTTTCATCGCAGTGGCGCAGCCGGAACACAATCACATCAGGTCGGCGGGGATATACACAATTCCATGCCTTCCGCACACAATCACAATGCACGACATGACACTGCTTCCGTGCAAAGACTCTCGGAACCGCGCTGTTAGGCTCGTCGTCGATCAACAAAACTCTTTTATTCGCCTTCGCGCGCGGTTTGTCACTAAGTCTTGCTTTGATCCGGGAAGATAAAACGTCCATTTGAATCTCCTTGGCTACACCCAAATCGGTTAAGCCGCCGACGCGGTTATGAACGGGCGCCGAGGCTAACCCAGCCCTAAAAAACCGGATTTGAACAGGCGAATTGCCAATGATCAGAGATTCATGACGGATCCGAAGAGGTGGACAGGCGAACTAATTGGAGCATCGGTTTCGACGGGGATACGAATCCAATGTTTCTTGACGGGCGTTTGGAGATCGCTTTTGATTCCAATGCTGTTTCGCTGCGCGTACTCAAAATCGACGACGGCATCGTCGGCGGATTCCAGGAAAAATCCATGGCCCGCGTCAGACGCTGTCGAGCGGTCGGCCGGTAAATGAAAAAGCCTGGTTGAGTTCAGCCCAATGACCTGTTTCACGATGATTGGCCTGTTAGATAGCACGGCCAAACCGAGCAGACAGAGGACCAAAGCCGTGAAGAATCGATTACTCAATTGACTAATCTCTATTAAACCAGGGTGGCGGCTAGACATCAACAGGACTCGTCCAATTCGACATCCAGGGTTCGATTTTTCGAATGAAGAACAATTGACAAGTTACCAGGCACCGAGGCAGACTCGACTTGCGCTAAATTCAGCAGGCGCGCAAGGAATAACTCTAATGAATGATCACGCTGATGCCTTCATTGCCTCGATGGAATTACGAGTCCGCGATATTCTTGATCGCTGTACGCGCTGCGCGAAATGCGTCGAGGTCTGTCCCACTGCGATCCCGGCGGGGATTGATACGAGCGAGCCCGGGGAGATTGTGGGCGAAGTGCTAGAAATCCTTCGCGGCGGCGGCGCTGCGCAGAGCCGCGGTGCTCGTTGGGCGAACGCGTGCACCGGCTCTGGGCGTTGTCTGAGCGCCTGCAATGACGGCGTCAATCCCCGATTTATGCTAGCGGCGACGCGCCTCAGATTAAACGAACGACGCGACGTTCAGGAAAAGCGCGCCACCGCTCGCACAGGGTTCAAGAAGATGTCCACCGCGGTAAAAGTCCTCTCGCGGCTTCAGCTCCCGGCGGACCTTGTTAGCGAGTTCACGCGAGCGACGACGACCGCTTCAGGCCCGCCACCCGACATCGTCATGTATCTAGGGTGCAACGTCCTCAAGACGCCACACATCGCGCTTTTGTGCCTCGAAGTGCTGGATCGGCTCGGTGCTCGCTACAAAGTTTTTGCCGGTCCGGCCTACTGTTGCGGCGTGATTCAGTACCGCGCGGGCGACACCAAAACCTCGGGTCAAATGGGTGGAAACACGGTCGCCGGATTTGCCGGCACGGGCGCGCCGCGTGTGCTCACGTGGTGTCCGACCTGTAACATCCAGTTGAGCGAAATCGTGATGCCGAGCACTGACGCTGCGTTCAATCTCGAACATGTCGTCTCTTACATCGCGGCACGCATTGACCAGCTCCGGCCGCACTTCATCTATCCGATCCAGAAGCGAATTGCATTGCACGAG
>DATBEY010000429.1:0-6447 GCA_036558765.1 Binatia bacterium
CTTGGCGCCGCAATGTTTCCATATCCTTGCGCTGGCGCTGAATCTCGGCCTGATTGGCGTCGATTTGCCGTTGCTGATCCGCTTGACGGTTTTCCTGGCCTTGCAGCTGATCCCCAACCAGTACGCCGGTCCCGAGGCCAAGAGCGCCGCCGATCGCCGCTCCCGCACCCGGATGGCCGACCGCCGCGCCAACGATCCCACCTGCGGCAGCTCCGCCGAGCGCACCAACGCCGGCGCCTTTTTCACGCGTGCTGAGGCTACCACCGGCACAGCCGAGCATGAGAAAACTGAGCAAACAAAGGCCACCGATAACGCCAATGGCTTGCTTCATCGTGCCTCCTGAAACAGTGGGAACATTCAGAAATTTTACCAAACGGCTTCCAACCCAGCAAGGTAAGATTTGGCATGACAACGGCTCACCTCGGCATCTAATTAGACGCTCGATCGAGTACGAGGTTAACAGCACGAAGCAGTGCTGTTGACATCATAGACCTTATAAGTCTAAAGTTTTTTAGAGGACTTTTTTGTGGAACGAGTGAGTGAAGAACGCGTCTTTGAAGCACTGCGCAAAGTAGAAGATCCCGAGTTGCATCGCGATATTGTCAGCCTCGGTATGGTTAAAAACTTGGCCGTCAACGACGGTCAGGTCAGTTTTACCGTGGAGCTTACCACACCTGCCTGTCCGCTGCGTGAAACGATCGACGCTGATTGCAGGAAAGCGCTGAGTCAAATCGCTGGAATCAACGCCGTGCAAATCAACTTCGGCGCTCAAGTGCGCGGCAGTAAGGCGGGCAGCGGTCAAACCGATTTATTGCCGACGGTGAAGAACGTGGTTTTGGTTGCGGCGGGTAAAGGTGGCGTGGGCAAATCGACGGTGGCAGCCAACTTGGCGGTGGCTTTGAAGATGCATGGCGCCGCGACGGGATTGCTCGACGCGGATATTTACGGTCCGTCGGTGCCGATCATTATGGGTGTGCGCGGCGAACCTAGGCAGATTGACGTCAACGGCGTTCGAAAAATCGAGCCAGCGCTGGCGCATGGTTTGCCGGTGATGTCGATCGGGTTTTTTCTTGAGGCCGATCAAGCCGTGATCTGGCGTGGACCGATGCTCGGTAAGGCGCTGCATCAGTTGATGGCCGATGTGCACTGGGGAGACTTGGATTATCTGGTCGTCGACATGCCGCCCGGCACCGGCGATGTGCAGATTACGTTTTCGCAGCAGCTCAAAGTCAGCGGCGCGCTCCTGGTCGCGACACCGCAAGAAGTCGCGCTCGCGGATGTGGTACGCGCGAAGTCGATGTTCGATAAAGTAATGATCCCGATCGTCGGTCTGGTCGAGAACATGAGCTACTTCGTGTGCGATGGTTGCGGTAAAAAACATGAAATCTTCTCGCGCGGCGGCGCGCAGCGAGCGGCTGAGCGATTCAACATTCCCTACTTGGGAGAGATTCCGATCACGCCTTCGTTGCGCGAAGGCGGCGACAAGGGAGTGCCGAGCCTGATTCAGGATCCCACAAGCGAAGTCAGTCGCAGTTTCCTTGCGATTGCAGCGAAGCTTGCCGGTCAACTATCGATCGCCTCTGAACAGGCGAAGAGAGTTCAAGGACTGAAAATCGTATCGAGCTAGGAGTTCGTCAGGAGCATAAACGATGATTACCAAAGAGCAGGTCTACGAAGCTTTGCAGGAATGTTACGATCCGGAAATTCCCGTGAACATTGTCGATCTCGGTCTGGTCTATGACGTCGAGATCGAGGGCGGGAAAGTCGCAGTGAAGATGACGCTGACGGCACCTGGCTGTGGTATGGGAACGATGATCGCGGCAGACGCAAAGCAACGGATTATAGCGCTCGAAGGTGTTGAGGACGCGACCGTCGATCTCGTCTGGGATCCACCATGGAACCCGAGTATGATCAACGAGGAGGCGAAGCAGCGGCTCGGGATTGTCTAACTTTGCACCACCCATTCTCGTAACTGTCACACTGCGCGTCCAGTAAACGCCGCTTTCCGAATGCTTGACAAACCCAGGCTGCGGCCGGTCGAGGCATTTCCCGTTCAGCAGCAGGACGGGAAGACACTGATTTACCTCAAGGATCCGGCGAATTTTGCCACACCGTTAGGAATCTCACCGGTGGGGTATTTTGTGCTTGCCCAGTTCGACGGGCGTCACTCCTTCACCGATATTCAAGAAGCTTACAGCAAACAGTTCGGCACGCTATTGATGAGCGACGAGCTGGCGAATTTTGTCGCTATGCTCGATGAACACTACTATCTCGATAGCCCTAGGTTTCGTCAGCATCAAAATGCCGTGGTGCTGGAATTCCGCCGGCAGACTACGCGTGCGGCGGCCCATGTGGGCGGCGTTTATAAGGCCGTTCCGACGGCGCTGAAAAAGCAGCTCGAGGGATATTTTGCTGCGCCCGGCGGGCCGGGTTTGCCCAGCGCGCGGAATTCGGCGCAAACACCGAGCGCCATTGTCGCGCCGCACATCGACTTTCAGCGAGGCGGCCCGGCGTACGCGTGGGCGTACACGACGCTTCTGGAAAGCGCTGGCGCCGATCTCTATATCCTACTCGGCACGTCGCACTGCAGCGGCCGGACGCCGTATATTCTGACCCTCAAGGATTTCGAAACGCCGCTCGGCACGGTCGAGACCGACCGCAAGTTTGTGCAGCAATTGCAGGCGAAGTGCGCCGATGATTTTTTCGTCGACGAGTATTTACACCGCGGCGAGCATTCGTTGGAATTCCAGGTTTTGTTTCTCAAATATGTCGCGCAACAGCGTGCGGCTCTGAGAGGCGAGCCGGAACGGCCATTCAAGATCGTGCCGATTTTGGTCTCCTCGTTTCATGCCGCAGTGCTCGAGCAGACGCTGCCGGAGCAAACTCCGATGGTGGGAAAGTTCTTGGATGGACTGCGCGAGCTGGTTCGGAAGGACCGGCGGGAACTCTGCTTGGTTGCAGGAGTCGATCTCGCGCACGTGGGCAGGCAATTCGGCGATCGCCAGCCGATCACGGAAGACTTCCTTAAATGGGTCGAGAGCGAAGACCTGTTGTTGGTCCAGCGATTACTCGCTCTGGATGCGCCGGGATTTTTTCACGAAATTGCCAAGGATCAGGATCGCCGCCGGATCTGCGGATTTTCGCCGCTCTATTCATTGATTCATCTTCTCGACGGCAGGCGCGGCACTCAACTCAAATATAGCCAGGCTTTCACTCCCGAGACCGGTTCGGCTGTCACCTTTACCAGTTTGGGTTTTCACTAAGCGCTTCATCGGATCAGTGCATGTTCATGCCGCCATCGACGCTGATCGACTGACCGGTCATGAAATCGCTGTCATCCGATGCGAGAAAAATAACCGTCCCGACCAGATCCGCCGGATATTGATCGCGGTGAAAAGCGCGCCGCTTCCTGCGATCCGCCAATTGCTCGGCCGTCATGACGCCTTCCTGATTGGCGCTGGAAATGGTCAAGCCGGGCATAATGGAATTGACGCAAATATTATCGTCGCCCATTTCGCGCGCTAAGGCTCGCGTGAATCCGATCACCGCGCCTTTAGATGAGACATAGTGGAGAAAATAAGGCGAGCCGCCGAGCACGGTCCCGGACGAAATATTGATGATCTTGCCCTTGCCTTGCTGTTTCATCGCCGGGTAAACCGCTTTGACGCAGTGCCACAGTCCTTTCACATTGACCGCCATCACGCGGTCCCATTCATCGCCATCGATCTCCATAAAGTTTTTCTTCTTGAGCGCTGAATAGAGTCCGGCGTTGTTGACCAAAATATCGATGCGGCCGTAGGCTGAAAGCGCGGCTTGCGCCATCGCCTGGGTTTTCTCCATCGAGGTGACATCGACGTAGACCGGCAGCGCATCACCGCCGGCGGATTTGATGTCGGCGGCGACTTTTTTGGCCTCGCCGTCTTGAATATCGGCAACCACGACTTTCGCTCCTTCTTTTGCCAGGCCATGCGCGTATGCCTTGCCGATGCCGACGCCGCCGCCGGTGACGATTGCCACTTTGTCTTTAAGCCGCATAGTTTGCCTCCCTCAGAAAGAAATTGGAAATCCGAATATCTAAATCCGAAACAAGCTTAGAAACAAACAATCTCAATTCAGGAAAATCCAAAACACCGGATCCGAAGCAAGCCGTTTGGAGTTTTGCCTTTTTTGGATTATTTGAATTTGTTTCGAATTTCGGATTTCGAAATTCGTGCTTCGTTAGATTTTCAATCGGTAAAAATCAATAGGGTTGTCGTGCAGAATCGCTTTCTTCGATTCATCGCTCAAGTCGTCGCGCTCGAGAAATTCCGGTAAGTCGCGCTGGAACATGTCCGGCAGTCGCTCGTGCGGATAATCCGACGGCCACATCAGACATTTCGGATTGAATTGCTTGAGCACCTGGGGCAGCGCTTTTTCTTCCACTTCGCAGGTCGTCCAGATTTGTCCATTGCGAATCAGCTCGCTCGGTTTTTGCTTGAGCAATGGCGCCTGAACACGATAGGGCTTTTCCATTTCCTCATCCATCCGATCCATCATGTAGGGAAGCCAACCGGAGCCTGCTTCAAGAAATGCGACGCGCAATTTCGGGAACCGCACGAAGACGCCTTCAAAGACCATGTGCGTGAATTGAATCAAAATCGCAAACGGATGCTCGAGGGTGTGAACGTGGAGAAACTTATTAAAAAAATCAAAACCCATGCCGCGGCTGGGCGCGCCGTGAACCGTCAGCGGCATATCGAGCCGTTCGGCCGCTTCGTAAATCGGGTCAAAATCCGTGTGTCCGTAGCCCTTCTGCAACCAAGTGACCGCGGGCAGCAATCCGGCGACAAGCCCCAACTTTTTCGCCCGCTCGAGTTCCTTTGCCGCTTCGAGCGGTTCGTGCACTGGCAACAACGCAACGCCTTGAAGGCGCGGGCTTACCTGAGAGAAGCGCTCGGCAAGCCAGGAGTTGTAAGCGCGCGCGAGAACGCAGGCCCATTCCGGATTTTGCACCAAGCCGAGCCCCAAGCCGCCGGTCGGGTAGAGCACCGTGGTATGCACGCCGAGCTCATCGAGAAACTCCAACCAGCGAGGTGCGGGCGTCTCAGGGTCTTTGCCCGGCACGCCGGTACCTCGATTCCAGCCATCGAGTGACGGGAAATAAGAATAAGTTTCGAAGCGGGGCGCGCTGGAGTATCTGCCGCCCAAATAATCGTGCAGCTCGCGGTCTTTTTCCAAAACATGGCCGTCGGCGTCGATAATTGGATAGGAAACTTTCATGGCAAACTCCTTATGAAAATTGGAGTGCTGGAATACTGGAGTGTTGGAGTGATCGGTTCATCTCGAATGTGCCGAATTCCAATACTCCGGTACTCCATCAACGCAGTTCACAAAAAAGATATGCCGCCATCGACATTCATGGTCTGTCCGGTCATGAAATCGCTCGAAGGCGAAGCCAGGAACAACATTGCGCCGACAACGTCTTGGGGAAATTGAATGCGTTTTATGGATCTCAAGGCGACGGATGATTCACGAAACTTGACCATTTGCTCGGTCGGATTTTCTTCAGACAGCGTGTTGCCGGGGGCGAGGCAGTTAACGGTGATGTTATCGTCGCCGACCTCGCGCGCGAGCGTCCGTGTAAAGCCGATGGTTGCGGCTTTGGAAGTCACATAGTGAATTCTGCCCGGCGCGCCGGCGAACACGGTGCCGGAAGCGATGTTGATGATCTTACCTGATTTTTGCCTGCGCATGGTCGGGAGCACCGCACGGCAACAGAAAAAGAGGCCGCGCAGATTGACCGCCATTAGGCGATCCCATTCTTCCGGGTCGATGGTTTCGATTCTGCCACGATTCATCGGCACGACCGAGAAAACCGCGGCGTTGTTGATCAGTATGTCGATGCGGCCGAAGTGTTCGAGCGCGCGAGCTGCCATTTCTTTGGTCGCGGTCTCGTTCGAAACATCGGTGTGAAGCGCAAGGGCGTGTCGGTTTTTTTGGTCCTCGATCTCAGCGGCGAGTTTTTCGGCTGCCGCAAAATCAATGTCCGCAATCAGCAGCGACGCGCCGGCATCGCTAAAGCCACGACAGTAAGTTTTGCCGATGCCGTGGGCACCGCCGGTGACGATGACGACTTTGTCCTTGAGACCGTCAATCATTTGAGATGAAAAAATTGTAGGCGATTCATGGATCGCCCTGCCGGCCGGTCAACATATTTTATCCCAATGCCGGATTGATCAGAGCTTTGGTCGGGAAAGTGCCGGGCACTTCGCCGCCGATGGCGCGAATACAATTCTCGATCTGGGCAAGCGGAAATACGTGACTCACCATTTGCTGGACGGGGAATTTCGTTTCCTCGATGATCCGCAGTGCCGCTTCGGTGGCGTCGTTGTCCGCAGTGAAACAGCCTTGCAGCTTGATCTCGTTCCAAACGAGTTTATCCATCAACATGGGCGTCACGGTGGTATC
>DATBEY010000430.1:0-3565 GCA_036558765.1 Binatia bacterium
GGTGATTGCCGCAACCGCGGTGATCAGCGCGATCAATGCGCTGACGTTAAAGCCGACGCAATGCGCGCTTTATTTAAGGCCCGTGCTGAAGGATCGCAAAGTCAATTGGTTTTACCGCGGTTTTAATCGCGCTTACGGCGCAGTGGAGGTGCGCTACATCGCTCTGGTGCAGTGGATGGTAGGGCGACCGGGCAAAATGGCTTGTCTTTTCTTTATCGTGGCGGGCAGTGCCGCAGTGATTTTTGCGCGCCACCCTACCGCACTTCTTCCCACAGAAGACCAGGGATACTGCGTGCTGGTGGCGCAGCTTCCGCCCGGCGCTTCGCAGCTGCGTGTACGCCAGGTCTCGGCCGATGTCGATGCCCTTCTCAAAAACGTGCCCGGCATCAAAGGATGGGTGACCAGCGGCGGATTTTCAGATCCCGATGCAGCCAATCTGTCCAATGTGGTAACCAAGTACGTGATGTATGACGATTGGGATAAGCGACCGGCAGACCTGTCGCAAAACAAAATTGTCGCCGACTTGCGAGAGCGGCTCCAATCGATCCGAAAGGCGCAGTTCGATGTGCTGATTCCACCGCCCGTGCCCGGCCTGGGTCAGGCTGGCGGTTTTCAAATGATGATCGAAGATCGCGCCGGTATCGGTTTGGGACAGCTCGAAAAAAGCATTCAGCAAATAACGCTGGCGGCGGACAAGGAACCCAGGCTGCACGACGTGACGACAACGTTTAATTCGAAAAGCCCGCAAGTACACCTGACGATCAATCGGACAATGGCCGAATCCTTGGGCGTTACAATCAACGGTATTTTTGAAACTCTGCAAACAAGCTTGGGCTCGAGCTACATAAACCTCTTTAATAAGTTTAACCAGAGCTTCCAGGTTCGCATTCAGGCTGACGCCGATTATCGCCGACGCTTCGACGATATTGGAAATTTATACGTGGCCAATCGCTCCGGCCAGTTGGTGCCGCTGGGCGCGTTAGTTGAGGCCCGGCGTGCGCTCGGGTCCGAACTTATCACCCGTTATAACCTTTATCCCGCAGCGCCCCTGATCGGTAGGCCCGCGCCCGGATTCAGCTCTGGTGAGGCGCTCGCGATGATGGAACGGATCGCAAACGACAACTTGCCATTGAATACCGGTTACGACTGGACTGGACTTTCGTATCAGGAAAAGCTCATCGGCAATCAGGCCTATTTTATTTTCGCGCTGTCCATCACGCTGGTTTTTCTGGTGTTGGCGGCGCAGTACGAAAGCTGGACAGATCCTGCGGCGGTCGTTTTGACGGTGCCGATGGCACTTTTGGGCGTGATCACAGCGCTGAGCATTCGAGGATTGCCGAGCGATCTCTACACTCAGATTGGCCTGGTGCTGATGATCGCGCTCGCCGCCAAGAATGCAATCCTAATTGTCGAGTTCGCGCGGGAGCTCAAAGCCGAGGGCATGACCACTGTAGAGGCGGCGGTCGAGGCGACGCGCCGGCGCTTTCGCCCGATTGTGATGACTTCGATCGCGTTCATTTTGGGCGTCGTGCCACTCATGACAGCTTCCGGCGCCGGCGCGGCAAGCCAGCAATCGCTGGGGACGGTGGTCTTCGGCGGGATGCTCGCTTCGACACTCCTCGCGATACCGTTCGTTTCGGTGTTCTACATCATAATGGAAAATTTCAGCGAATGGCGGCGGGCGAGAAAAGGAACTCGCCGCAGGCAATCGGAAGTGGTGTTGCCCGAAGCTATAAGCTGATCGAGTTTAAAAAAACCAATTTTTCACCACGA
Source organism: Binatia bacterium (assembly GCA_036558765.1). Classification (GTDB taxonomy): domain Bacteria; phylum Desulfobacterota; class Binatia; order UBA9968; family UBA9968; genus DP-20. The sequence continues at coordinate 1,774 of DATBEY010000430.1, forward strand.
AGTGTTCATGAGCTTAGCGCCTACAGAAGATGAAAATGCCAGCACGACGTCCCAGCCCGTCACCCCCGAATGTTTTCATCGGGGATCCAGTCCGAAGTTCGCCTGGATTCCCGCTAAAAGCATACGGGAATGACGGAAGTGGGACAGCCACGCTCCAACCAGAACGGTTTTTTTCCAGGAGAGCACGAAGACCAAGGGAAAATTTTTTCCGCATTCATGTGATCTCCTTCATCCATCTTCGTGACCTTCGCGAGCTTCGTGGTGAAAATCGTTTTCGCTTTAAGCGCTGCATCCAGGTGAGTGACGGTCAGAAGAATTGAAACTATAGGACATGTCCAAGTTTTTCATCGAGCGACCGGTTCTTGCCAATGTGATCGCGATCATCACGGTTCTGCTTGGCGCCGTGTGCCTTTATAGCTTGCCCGTCGCGCAGTATCCGCAGATCGTCCCGCCAACGATTCAAGTCACGACCAACTTCGCTGGCGCGAGCGCCGAGACGGTGGCGAGCACGGTGGGCATTCCGATCGAGCACAGCGTCAATGGCGTCGAGAACTCCATTTACATGCAGTCCAACAGCGGCAGTGATGGGAGCTACACCCTGACGGTCACTTTTGCGATCGGCACGGATCTCAACGTCGCGGTCGCGCTGGTGCAAAACGCGGTCAACAGTGCGCTTCCCCAACTGCCGGAGCAGGTCAGAGCCCAGGGAATCAACGTCAAGAAAGTGAGTACTAATATTCTCTTGATCGAGAGCCTCTACAGCGAGGACAACCAATTCGACGAAACGTTTTTGAGCAATTATGCGATCATAAATTTGCAGGCGCCGCTCGCGCGGCTCCCCGGAGTCGGACAGGTGACGATATTCGGCGCCGGACCATACAGCATGCGGGTGTGGCTCGATCCCGACAAGCTAAAAACTTACGGGCTCACCGTTCTCGATGTACTGAACGCCATCCGGTACCAAAATGTCCAGGTAGCCTCGGGGCAGCTGGGCGGACCACCGGCGCCGGCGGACCAATTGTTTCAATTTACTGTCAATACGCTCGGTCGACTCACGGAGGTGGAACAGTTCGAAGACATTATTGTCAAAACACAACCGCCTTCGACCGAAGCAGGGGAAACGCTCGCCAGCACTTCCAGCAAAGTAACTGCCGCGATTGTGCGCCTCAAAGACATTGCCAGAGTCGAACTCAGCCAACAACAATATACGATCTTTTCTGGCCTGAGCGGAAAGAAAGCAGCAAATATCGCGGTCTTTGCTCTACCTGACGCCAACGCGCTTCAGGTTGCCGCCGAGACGCGCAAGCTAATGGTTGAAATGAGAAAGGCGTTTCCGTCCGGACTTAAATACACAACCCTCTACGATACCACGGTGTTCATTGATCAGTCGGTTCATGCGGTCTACGAGACTCTCATCGAGGCGGGGATTTTGGTGTTGATCGTGATCATGCTGTTCCTGCAGAACTTCCGCGCCATGCTGGTTCCGGCCACGACTGTGCCGGTGACCATCGTGGGTGCCTTTGCCGCCATGGCGTTACTCGGTTTCACGGTCAATCTGATGACGCTGTTCGCGCTGATTCTGGCCATCGGCATTGTGGTGGACGACGCGATTGTGATTGTCGAGAACACCTCCCGTTATATCGAGGAGGGGCTCACGCCCAAGGATGCGGCGATCAAGGCGATGAGCGAGCTTACCGGGCCGGTGCTGGGGATCACGTTAGTGCTGACCGCGGTGTTTTTGCCGGCGTCGTTTTTACCGGGGATTACCGGACAGATGTTTCGCCAGTTTGCG
>DATBEY010000431.1:0-3867 GCA_036558765.1 Binatia bacterium
AATCACTGGTCGGCGCTGGAAGTCAACGCCGATTCCCGAAGGTTCAACTCTTGTTTCTGTAACTCCCGAATTCGATCGCGTAATTCCGCCGCCGTTTCAAATTCCAACCGCTCCGCTGCCTGTTTCATTTCCTTTTGTAACTTGCGCACCATACGCGACAACTCAGCCGCGCCGTACTGCGCCGGCTTTTCCGCCGCCACGGGAATTTCGAAGTAATCGGCCTCGTAAACTTTGATCAGCGGCGATCCCAACGCCTTCGTGATCGACTGCGGAGTGATGCCATTCTTCCGATTAAACGCGGCCTGCAAACGGCGTCGGCGCTCGGTTTCGTCGATGGCGCGCCTCATGGAATCGGTCATGGAGTCGGCGTACAAAATCACCGTGCCGTACACGTTGCGCGCCGCCCGGCCGATCGTCTGGATCAGCGAGCGGTCCGAGCGCAAAAATCCTTCTTTATCGGCATCGAGAATCGCGACCAATGAGACCTCCGGTAGATCGAGACCCTCGCGGAGCAAATTGATCCCGACCAGCACGTCGAATTGTCCCATGCGTAACTGCCGGATGATTTCCACTCGTTCAATTGTCTCGATATCCGAATGCAGGTAACGCACTTTGACGTTTAGATCCTGATAATACTCCGTCAGATCTTCCGCCATGCGCTTGGTCAAAGTTGTCACCAATACCCGTTCGTTGCGCTCCACCCTTTTTCGAATCTCGTCGAGCAAATCGTCCACTTGGCTTCGTGCGGGCCGCACAATGATCTCCGGATCCATCAACCCGGTGGGCCGAATCAGCTGCTCGACTACCGCGCCCTCGCTGACGCCGAATTCATATTCCGCCGGCGTCGCCGAAACATAGATCGTTTGATTCAGCATCGCTTCGAACTCGCTGAAGTTGAGCGGCCGATTGTCGAGGGCGGATGGCAGGCGAAAACCATATTCGACCAAGGTTTCTTTGCGCGAGCGATCACCGCGATACATGCCGCCGATCTGCGGCACCGTGACATGGCTTTCGTCGATGAAAAGCAAAAAGTCCGCCGGGAAGTAGCTGAGCAGTGTCGGCGGCGGCTCGCCCGGCTGTCGACCCGTGAGATGGCGTGAATAGTTTTCAATCCCGGGACAAAACCCCATCTCTTCCAAAAGCTCGAGATCGTACAAGGTTCGCTGCTCTAGGCGCTGCGCTTCCAGAAGCTTGCGCTGCTCGCGCAATTCTTTGAGTCGCTCTCTCAGCTCGTCCCGGATAGCGAGGGTCGCCTGCTTCATACGCGCGGCGCCGGTAACATAATGGCTTGCCGGATAGATGGTGGCCTTGTCGATGCGCCGCAGCGCTTTGCCGCGGATCGGATCGATCTCGGCAATCGATTCAATGCGATCATCGAAGAGCTCGATCCTGAGTCCGGAGCGGTCTTCGTAGGCGGGAAAAATCTCCACGATATCGCCGCGCACCCGAAAAGTGCCGCGGTGAAAATCGTAATCGCTGCGCTGATACTGAATATCCACCAGCTTGCGGAGCATCTGATCTCGTTGAATCGTCATGCCCTCTTCGAGATAGACCATCATCTCGAAGTACGCCTCCGGCGACCCCAGGCCATAGATGCAAGAAACACTGGCGACGATCAGGGTGTCGCGCCGTTCGAGAAGCGCTTTGGTTGCGGAATGGCGCAGCTTATCGATTTCGTCGTTGATCGACGCGTCTTTCTCAATGTAGGTGTCCGTGGACGGCACGTAAGCTTCCGGCTGGTAGTAGTCATAATAGCTAACGAAATAGCGTACCGCATTGTCCGGAAAGAGCTCGCGAAATTCATTGTATAATTGCGCCGCCAAGGTCTTGTTGGGCGCCATCACGAGCGTCGGCTTGTTCGCACGGGCAATCACGTTTGCCATGGTAAAAGTTTTGCCCGAGCCGGTGACACCCAGTAAAACCTGATTGCGCCGCGGTTGCGCCAGGCCGGCGACGAGCTTTTCAATCGCTTGCGGCTGATCTCCTTGCGGAGCAAAATTCGCAGCCAGCCGAAACTGTCCGTGGTCTCGATCGCGCAGCTTTTCCATCGTTATCTGGTCGGGCCGTAAAGCCGGTCGATATAGCCGCTCTTATCGAGCTCCGCCAGCAGTCGGCTGTCGATAAATTCGCTCGGCCGGTATTGAGCGAAGCGCGGCTGAGTTTCACTCAGATGGTCGAGCACGGCCTGAACCGCGCTCTCCACAGCGTAAGGTTTAGCCGGCATCTTCGCCGCGTATTCCCACGATTCTTCCAGCGCTTCGCGGTCCTGGGTGCCGAGAAATTTCCCGAGAATTCGCATGGTGTCTTCCTTGCGAGTTTTGAACAGATGCACGCCTCGGACAATGGCGCGGAGCGCGCGCGTCGCGAGCTGCGGATTTTTCTGCAGGAATGACCGCCGGGTCGCAATCGTCGATCCTTGATATTCCAGCTTGAGATCCGTGAGATCGACCATGAAATTCATTCCGGCTTTGCGGGCGAACAGCGTTCCCGGCGGCGAAAGAATCGTCGCGGATACTCGACCGGTTTGCAGCGCGCTCCACATGACATCGTTGGTTCCGAGCGCGAGCATCTTGACGTCCTTGTCGGCATCCAGGCCCAAATGGCGCAAGGCGAAACGTGCGCTTTTCTCGTAGGCATCGCCGGGCCGCTGAATGCCGACGATCTTGCCTTTCAAGTCCTGCGCATCCTTCACTTCCGGTCGCGCCACAAACACCATCGAGGCGTACCGCGAAAAACCGCCCAGCATGACCACGTCACGGTTTTGCACCGCCACCGGAATCATCAAATACGCCGACATGATCGCCAGATCGACCTCGTTGGCCACCAGAGCCATGGGCGCGATCGAGCCAGCCGTGCGAACGATTTCGGCATCGATTCCTTCTTCACTAAAAAAGCCGGCCTCCTTCGCCACGTACGGAACCGAATGGGCGACGGCGCGCGCAGCGTAGCCGATGCGCAGCTTAATCGGCCTGGGTTGCGCGAGCGCGTAACTGCCAAGCAGCACTAGGGCCGCAGCTATAGCTAAAGCGCTTACTCTTTGAATCAGTTTCACAGGTTCATATCCGTTGAATATTGTCGATCGTGCGAGCGCTGAAAGCATAACAATCCAGGGAAACGGCGGCAACGCTCACCTCCTCCACCGTCGTGTGTGATTGGCTCAGCAATGCCGCTCGCTACTCGCTGCAGCAAAATACCAGGCGAACGAAGCGATGCAGTGTTTGGCTATTGAGGGTGCGGCAAAAGATGAACCTAACGGCCGTTACTCTTCCAGATTCTCGCCAGACCTTCCGCGCTCACGGTGACGAGCCGGCCCGGCTGATTGAACATCACTTTCGCGATGGACGGCGAAATTTCCTTCCCGAAGAGACAGAGACGTTTGCCGTTTTGCTGTTGGCCATTTGCCCAGGTCGCAAATTCGGCCGGTGTGGGTGTGTGGCCGATATCAGCGGCACAGCGGCGCACGATAAATCCCAGCATGATTTTCGCGTCGCCGTTTCTTGCGTTGCGCAAATCCGCCATCATTAATTCTATAGAAGATCCAAGGTGACGTTGCAAGAAATAAATCGCGTCCGCTGAATCGATGTAAACTCAAAATAAGGCGAGCCAAGCACCAGCACTGGCTCGCCGTCGTTCCGTTAAAAAATTTAATCAATCATATGCGTCGTCGCCTTCAAATGCTTGTCCACCGTGGTATAACCCTTCCACTGATCGACCAGCCAGTAACGAACGCCGAACTCAAAGCGCAGTTCCTTCATATCCCGATCATAGGGATTGAAATGCTGATGATGCATCATGCCAGGAGGGACATGCACGGCATCGCCCTGATTCCAGTCGTAGCGCCTGCCGCCGATCTCCGAATAGCCGTCA
>DATBEY010000432.1:0-3831 GCA_036558765.1 Binatia bacterium
GGGCGATGAGGTTCAGAGCGATGAGGATCTAAAGGAATTCGTGCGCAACAATGCTTGGGGGCACCATGCGTCTTGCTCTTGCCCGATCGGCAAGCGCGAAAACGGCGGTGTCCTGAGCAGCGATTTCCGGGTGCACGGAACGCGAGGGCTTCGAGTCGTGGACGCCTCCGTGTTTCCGCGCATTCCCGGTTACTTCATTGTGAGCGCCGTGTATATGATCGGCGAAAAGGCCGCCGACGTCATTCTCGCCGACGTGCGCTGAGCGTTAAAGTGTACTGGCCGGGTGCTTTCCTCAAATCTGCGAAACCGAATGAATCTGGGTTTTAAATTCTTCAGATCCGTAATCGTCCAAAGACTTATGCTGCGTCGGAAAGTTTTTTATTGAAACGATCTTTCTCGGGTGTCACTTCGAGCCAGAGGCGAGAAATCTTTCCTGTCATGTAGAAATACAAGATCTCTTGCTACGCTGTCCGAGATGACAGTGGGGCGGCATTCGTACACTCCGATTCGTTCTTACTCGCCAAACGGAAGCATCGGGAGATTTCGATCAATTGCCCCTCGGCCGCAAATTCTGTATAGCTCAATGACACGCCATTACCCAGAACGAGCATCTACATTCATCGATTTCTCCCCGCATGACTTCTATTCCCGCTGAGTTTTACGCGCTCGCCAACGCTTTTTTGTTCGCACTGCACAATATGTTCACGAAAAAGGCGCTGCGCTACTCCAATCCGGCGACTGCGGTGATCAGCAGTTTATTGATCAATATTGTGTTTCTCTGGGGTGTATCGATTTTATTCGTGCCACTGTCTTCATTGACCAGCGCTGCGATTCTGATCTTCGTCGTAGTGGGATTTTTTCAGCCGGGCTTGACCCGCTTGCTGAGTTATAAAGGCATCGATGCGCTGGGTGTCGCCATCACCGATCCGATCCGCGCCACCACGCCGCTCTTTAGCGCTGCCATGGCGATTATCTTTCTTGGCGAGAAGATCACCCTGCCGATCATCGTGGCGACGTTAATGATCATCGCTGGGATCATACTGCTGTCATGGCGCAGCGGCGCGATGAAGCTTGGCGGATCGGCAGTTTTTCTTTGGTTTCCGATCGCCGCTTCGGCGCTCGCCGGCGCCACTCAGGTGGTGCGGAAGTTCGGTATGGCGGCGGTGCCGCATCCGTTTCTCGCCGCCGCGGTCACCGCCACATCATCGTTCGTCGTATCCATCCTGACCCTCTGGTATGTCGAGAAAAGCCAGGAGACATGGAAGATGAACCGGCAATGTTTTTGGTGGTTTCTCGCTGCCGGTGTCACGATCAGCCTGGGCATGACCTGCATTTACTATGCTCTTGATCTCGGCAAAGTATCGGTGGTGATTCCGATCAGCAGTACCGGGCCGTTCTTCTCACTCATTTTCGCCGCCATATTTTTGCGCGATGTGGAAAAAGTGACGCTCAGAATCGTAATTAGCGCGGCGATGATTGTCGGTGGCGTGGTGCTATTGACCCTTTGGAAGTAAGGAGCGCTTGGCCTCAGCGTGCCGAGCCATTCTTTGCAACGGATCAGAAACGCGGTATGAGGGAAAAAAGCTTTCCATGAGGTTCGGCAATGGCTAGTTACTCCGCGGTTGGGCAATCGGTCTATCGAACCGATGCTAATCCGAAAGTGACCGGACGGGCATTGCACGTCGGCAACATCGAAATGCCGGGCATGCTTCACGTGGCGGTTTTGCGCAGTCCGTATGCGCACGCTCGGATTACGCGGATCGAAAAATCGAAGGCGGAAACGTTGGACGGCGTAGCCGTCGTGCTTACGGGCGCCGAGATCGCGAAAATGTCCGGCATCGATCCGCATTTCGGTCCTGCGTTCCGCGACCAGCCGATCCTGGCGGTAGAGAAGGCCTGTTACATCGGCGATCCGGTGGTTGCCATCGCAGCACTCGACCGGCGCACTGCCGAAGACGCGCTGCAGCTCGTTGAAGTGGATTACGAGCCGTTGCCGGCCGTGCATGACGTCTTGGAAGCGACAGAGCCAGAATCACCGCTCGTCCATGAGCAGCACCGACCGGCCAAGGCCTTTGCGGATCTCGCGCACGTGCAAGCCGGACAACGATCCAACATTTGTTATCATTTCAAGCTTCGCACCGGCGATGTCGATAAGGCTTTTGCCGAGGCGGATCGAATTTTCGAGGACACGTTCAGCTCGCCGCCGGCACAGCACATGCCGATGGAGGCGCACGTGACCTTGGCCTATTTCGATGAGCACGAGCGTTTGAATATCTGGACCGCGAGCCAGTCGCCTTCTTACGTGCGCACGGAAATTTCCGCCACCTTCGGGATTCCTATGAATCGCATTCGTGTGCGCGTGCCCTATATCGGCGGCGGATATGGCGCGAAGCTTTACGCGAAACTGGAACCGCTCTGTACGGTGCTGGCGCTGATCACGAAGCGGCCGGTGCGTTATGCACTCACGCGCGAAGAAGAGTTTCTGACCATCACCAAACACAAAGTAGTAACGAGCATTAAAACGGCGATCAAAGATGGCGCAATTACCGCACGCAAATGCGCAGTTTATTGGGATACCGGAGCCTACGCCGAGATCGGCCCGCGCATCGGACACAAGTCGGGATACACTGCGGCGGGGCCGTACCGGATTCTCAATGTCTGGATCGATTCCTATTGTATCTATACGAACAAGGTGCCGGCGGGCGCATTCCGCGGTTTCGGCGTCCCGCAAGTCATCTGGGCTTACGACTCGCAGACGGATATCATCGCGCGCGCCCTCGGGGCCGATCCGGTCGATTTTCGCTTGAACCCGGTGCTGGACGAAGGCGAGCGCTTCGCCACGGGTACCATCGTGCGATCGTTCGGCATCAAAGAGGCGATTCGCCAGGCAGCCCGAGGGATCGAATGGTCCAAGCCGAAGCCGGCGCAATCAGGAACCAGGCGACGCGGCAAAGGCATCGCCGCGGGGGTGAAGGCAGTGCTGACTCCGTCCATTTCCGGCGCCATTGTCATTCTCAATGCGGACGGCTCGGCCAACGTGCTCAGCAGCACGGTGGAGATGGGACAGGGATCGGAGACGACAATGGGACAAATCGTCGCCGAGGAATTGGGAATCGCGCCAAATCGAGTGCACGTCGTGCAGCCCGACACCGATGTCACACCATACGACACGATCACCGCGGGAAGCCGCTCGACTTATCACATGGGCAATGCAGTACGGATGGCTGCCGGAAAAATCAAAACCGAGCTATGCCAGGTGGTGGCGTCGAAATTGGAAGTGGCGGCCGACGATTTGATCGCCCGCAACGGGCGGATCGTCGTACGCGGAAACGAAGATCGCGGCATGGCGATCGGCGAGATTTTTTTAGCGAAATTCGGAAGCCTCGGGACTACACTTGCGGCGGAAGCTGTTTGCCAACCCAGAGCGGCACACATGGATCCGGAAACCGGTCAATCGGAAAAATGCACGGAATATTGGTTTCCTTCGGCAACGGCGGCGGAGGTGGAGGTCGATACCGAAACAGGTCGAGTGAAAATACTCAATCTCATCAGCGTCGGTGATGCCGGCACGGCGATCAATCCGCGCCATTGCGAGCAGCAACTGCTCGGCGCTTCAGTGATGCATTTGGGCCTGACGATGTTCGAGGAGATGATTTTTCAGGAGGGGCAACTGGTCAATGGCTCATTGCTCGATTACCAGGTCGCCTCGATCAAAGATATGCCCGAGTCGATTCGCCCCATCGTTGTCCAAGTGCCGCACGAAGACGGACCGTTCGGTGCAAAGGGCGTGGGAGAAACCGGCGCATTGACAGTTGCTCCGGCAATAGCCAA
>DATBEY010000433.1:0-7813 GCA_036558765.1 Binatia bacterium
ACTGAACTCTGTGAAAAAGCTCGCGCCGACGCGCACCGTCTTATGGTCGAGCATGCCTCCGAGCTGGGCGCGAACGGAATCATTGGCGTGCGTTATGATGCCAACGAAATTGCTCCCGGCGTTACCGAAGTTTTGGCCTATGGCACTGCGGTTAATCTCGAATATCAGCGCCGGTAAGGCGATCCGGACCGGCAATCCGGCGAGAGAGTGCGTTGCTACGAAGCCACTTCAGAAGCATCCCGAAGTACGATGCCCCGATCGGCTAGAATATCGAAAACATACTGCCCCGGAGCAAGAGCAGTGCTGCGCATTTTTTCGATGGTCAGAGTACGGACAAAACGGCGGTTAACGAGTTCCATTTCCAGAACGAATGTGCCGGAAACCAGATACTCCTCTATACCCCGGACCTGCCTCTCAATTGCATAAGTCGTCAGCAAATTGGTTGTGCCGGAATTGGCCTGCAGCCCGTAAAACAATAAACGCGTTTGATCGAGCACACGCGACATGGAGTCACGGCTAAACAGCAAGGGTCCCACAGGATCAATGGCGACTCGAGAAGCGCCCAGACGACTGATGTAGTTGCTCAGATCCGTAACTACCCGTTGCACGTCGATGGATCGAGCTTGGCCCTCCGCGGCACGCGCGCCAAAATATGCGGAAGCGTCGAGAATTAGAAAATCCTTCGAATCAATGAACGGCGCAAGATCCCATCCCAGTGATTTTGCCTGTTCCATGACGTCCGCGGGCTTTTCGTCGATGGCAACATAGAGCCCTTTTTCCTTGTTCATTAATCCGTTTACCAGAAATTGAAGGGCAAAAACTGTCTTGCCTGTTCCCGGCTCGCCGATCACGAGGTAATTTTTTCCTGTTCTCAATCCGCCCTGGATCAATCGATCCAGCTCCGGGATTCCCGTCGGCACGCGCTCGTTCTTCATGATTAATTTAAGGTCGAGGAAGTACTGCTCAAATGAAAACTATCACGAAGAAGTGCAAGCCAATTGTGTGCCAGCTACAGCGTCCCAAATTGCTCAAGAAAAACAGCGGATTCAAAGTTTACTTACGGTGTCCAAGCGCCGGCTTGGCCGTAAATGGACATTTTTATCGCGATGCTATTTAAATGCCGTTTGCCGCGTGTTCAGTCGAAAGCACAAATTTCGAAGACGGGTGCTCGGTAGCTTTGGCTTGTATGCGCGAGATCCTTGTTGCCTCCGCGCTCCTCGTAGAAGGTGCGAAGCTCTACCGCAATGAATCGGCGACAAATCTCGATGGGCAAACGGTGGCTAACGGGCAGCGCTCGCAGGCGGGCTTGCGCGCATGACAAACGCGCCGACCATGAATAATTAGCCGATGGGAAATAGCGGTCCATTCGCTGCGGGGAAACAGCCGGCTGAGATCGGTTTCGATCTTAAGCGGATCGTCCTCGCGGGTAAGTCCAAGTCGGAACGACACTCTTCGACAATGTGTATCGACAGCGATGCCCGGCAGGTTAAAACCGTGACCGCGAATCACATTCGCGGTTTTCCGACCGACGCCAGGCAAATCCGTAAGTTCCGCCATGCTCGAAGGCACTTGACCGTGGTATTTTCGCATCAATTGCTCGGCGCATCCTTTGAGCGATTTTGTCTTTGCGCGAAATAACCCCAGTCTGCGGATCACCGACTCGATCTCTACCACGGGCGCTGCGGCCAAGTCGGCGGGTGTCGGAAACCGACGAAAAAGTTCTGGCGTGACCTGGTTAACCGCCGCATCGGTACACTGGGCCGAAAGAATCACTGCGACTAAAAGCTCAAAAGTGTTCGAATGGATCAATGGGCACTGCACTTCTGGGTAGGCGCTCTCCAGGAGCGCACTAATTTTCCTTGCCCGCGCACGTTTCTCGTCGATACTCTCGCGCTTGCCTCGCTTCGGCTGGCGCTGCGCGTTGAGCCGCCGTTCAGCGTCGACTCTTCGCACGAAATGCTCCTTTGCCGGCGTAAACCGCGCGCCGGCCCAACTCCTCTTCAATGCGGAGCAATTGATTGTATTTCGCCGTGCGTTCGCCGCGGCAGGGCGCACCGGTCTTGATTTGACCCGCATGAGTGGCCACCGCTAAATCGGCAATGGTGACGTCTTCGGTCTCGCCGGAGCGGTGCGACATAACAGTGGTATAGCCGGCATTTTTCGCCAGCGTCATGGTTTCGAGAGTCTCTGTCAGGGAGCCGATCTGATTGACTTTGACCAGGATAGAGTTCGCGACGCCCGACTCGATTCCTTTTTGTAAACGGATCTTATTCGTCACAAACAGGTCATCGCCTACGAGCTGAATTTTTTGCCCCAAAGCTTGGCTCATCATGCGCCAACCCTCCCAGTCATCTTCGGCAAAGCCATCTTCGATCGAAATGATCGGATACTGCCGTACCCAGTCCTCGTAAAGGCTCACCAACTCGTCGCGCTCGCGCGCGCGCCCATCCGATTTTTTGAAGATGTACTTTCCATCTTCGAAGAACGCGCTCGAAGCCACATCCAGCGCGAGAGCAACGTGCGCGCCCGCTTTGTAGCCTGCTTGCTGAATCGCCTCGAGCAAAAGCTCGATCGCCTCGGCGTTACTTTTCACGTTCGGCGCGAAGCCGCCTTCATCGCCGACGCTGGTCGAAAGTGAACGGTCATGCAAAACTTTTTTTAAGGTCTGAAAGATCTCGGCAGCCGCGCGTAGCGCTTCCGCAAAGCTTTTCATTCCATACGGAACGATCATAAACTCTTGCACGTCGACATTGTTGTCCGCGTGAGCTCCCCCGTTTAAGACATTCAGCATCGGCACCGGCAAGGTTTTCGCCCCGACGCCGCCGAGATAGCGATACAGAGACAGACGATCGGCTTTCGCCTGAGCGTGCGCGGTCGCCAAAGAAACCCCGAGAATGGCGTTAGCTCCTAATTTACTTTTGCTAGGCGAACCATCCATCTCCAACATAATTCCGTCGATGCCCGCCTGATCACGCGCTTCTTTCCCACGCACTCGCGGCGCGATTTTCTTGTTGACGTGCGCAACGGCCAAGCTTACTCCTTTGCCGAGATAGCGCTTTCCCCCGTCCCTGAGCTCCAGCGCTTCATGGACACCGGTGGACGCACCGGAGGGAACCGTGGCGCGCCCGGTGACACCGTTTTGCAGCGTAACTTCCACCTCCACAGTGGGCAGTCCTCGCGAATCGAGCACTTCACGCGCATGTACCCGTTGAATTTTCATCGTTGTCCTCCAACAACCGAGTCATGTAAGACAAAACCATAATTTGTGCTATATTGCTATGTGATTTGACGATGCCGTTTCGCTTTTCCATACCGCAGCACTGGTTGATCTATCTCTTTAGTGCGCTGATCGTTCTGCTCGCATCGATCAGTGTCGTCGGTGAGCGCGGCGTTTTATACCTCTGGCGACTGCGTGGCGAAAAAAATCGCCTGGATGAGCAAAATTTTCGTTTACAAAAAGAAAACGAAGCTTTGCGCCAACGCATTTACCGTATTCGCAATGACAATGCCTATCTCGAGAAGCTCGCGCGCGAAGAGCTCAATCTTGTGCGGCCCGGAGAAATCGTCTATCGCTTTTCGAATCCGGGAAACCGACCCGCCCATCAAAAACCCGAGTCGCGCCCTAATACAAAGCCGAGCGGCGCACCTGGAGGAAAGCCCAAGCCATGATTGCATTGCGAAACTCCAGTGCAAGCCCGAATCGCGGCTCTGCGGCTTGACAACTTCGGCTCGTTCACAGTACCGGTCAATACAGGAGCTTCCGCACTGTGGAAGCAGACATGCCTAGTTCGCGAGGCACGTAAACCATGGAAACCCGAGATCCGAAGAGCGCAGCCAGGTTAATTGTCGGTGGGCTGAAGAAGGCCGGCATCAATTTCGTTGCAACTCTGCCGGATGAAAAAATGCTCGAAGTGATCCGCGCAGTGGAAAAAGATCCGGATTTGAAACACATTCCACTCTGCCGTGAAGAAGAAGGAATCGGCATCTGCGCGGGCGCTTATCTTGCCGGCAAGAAAACCGCCATTATCATGCAAAACGCCGGCTTCTTGAACAGCTGCAACGCGCTCACCACGACTTCGCTGCAGTTTCAAATTCCAATTCTGATGTTGATCTACTACGCCGGCGACATTGGCGACCGCGGTTTTACTACCCTCGGGTCCGTAACCGAACCGGTGCTCGAAGCAATGGGATTTCGCAGTTACGTATTGCGCCGCGCCGATGAAGTGGATGAAATTTTGCGCGGCGCACAAATCCTAGCAGAAGATGCCAAAACACCGGTAGCCGTCCTCTTGACAAAAACCGTACTCGGAGTGAATTGATGCAGCGTTACGACTACTTGAAAGCGATCGCGCCCCATGCGGCGGACGCTCTGGCGGTTTGCACGGGCTGGGCCGCTCGAGAGTGGTGGGCGCTCCGCCCGGGCGAGGGCAATTTGAAAACCCGCACCCTTGGACTCGTCTCGTCCATTGCCGCCGGATTGGCCATCGCTCTGCCGCACCGGAAGGTGATCGCGCTAGATGGCGACGGCGCATTTCTCATGAACCTATGCGGCCTGCCGACGATCGCCTTGCAAAGCCCCGGAAATTTGATTCACCTGCTTTTCGACAATGAAATTTATGAGGCCTCAGGGGGTACGGCGACGGCTTCGCGCAACAGCGATGCAGTGACACTGGCTAAGGGAGCAGGGTACAAGCACGCACTTTGGGTCAGTGACCCAGGGGAATTGGCGACAGAATTCACCGCCGCCTGCAGACGAGGTGAATTGACACTGATCGCCGCTAAAGTTGAGCCCGGCCAACCTGACGGCCTTCCGTCTCTAAAGATGGACGAGATCGAGAACAAGTACCGCTTTATTCGTTATCTCGAGGCGACTGAAAACAAACCACTCTTGAACCCAGGTTTTGATTCAAAGCTCTGAGCCGGTCAGTCGCTTCGTCCCCACGGCGGATCTCTTTACGCTTCATCAGCAGCAGCTCTCGCTTCCTTTGCGATTCGGGCCATTTCCGAGCGTGACATTCTACCGTCGCGGCGTGGTAAACCGAGCCAATTCCACTGGTCAGGATATTTCCGGATCGCCGCTTCGATGTGGCGAGTGTAGAGCGCCGTCGTCGCTACGACACTCTCTTCGATATCGCCGCGTTTTTCTGAGGGAATCGCTGGGTCAACGGTTAGCACCACCGAGTCATCCGACCCTCTCACCGCAAATATCGGTAGCGTTACCGCGCCCGTTCGTAGCGCTAAGGTTGCCGGACCACGTGGAGCAGGTGCCTTCATCTGGAAAAAATCCACCATGACGTCGCCCGATTTGAACTCATCCGCAATAATGAGAACGATGCGATTATTGCGCAGTGCCTTTAAGATTTCCCGCGCAGCTTCCCGACGCGGCTTCGCCGAAATCGTGTGAATGTCGAGCTGGGCCCGATAATCGTCGATTAGCTGGGCAAAGCGTTTATCGGCCGGCTGTTTTACGATCACGCTGAACGGGTACCCGGCGGCCGCCAGCCGCGCGCCGATCAAAGTGAAACTTCCCAGATGCGCGCTTATCGCAAGCACACCATTGTGCGTCTCCAGCGCGCGTTTGAGATACTCCTCTCCTTCCAGTTTAATTTTCCCGATAATTTCATGCCTCGACAAATGCATCACGGTCATGGTTTCGAGCACGCCGCGCGCAAAATTCAACCAAGCTCGCCAAACCAAAACTTTTTGCTGGTCACAGCCGAGCTCTGAACCCAGCACGGACGCGACATTTTCGGCCATTCTCTTGCGGTATTTCCACAACAGAACGAACGTCACCCAGGCCATGGACTTCGTGAATCCCGCGACTAAACGCGGAGGCAGATGAGGCAGGCTCGCGATGAATCCGCGGAGCGCGTATTCACCGCATCGATACCTGAAATTGTAAAACCATTCTGCAAAACTCGACCTGCCCTTTTTTCTTGGCATGCGCTATCTATGAATTTCTTTACGAACTATTTCAACTGCTAAAAAAAACGGCGATGGATCCGCTCCATCGCCGTTTTTTTTAACGCTTGCAAGCGCTACCGACCCGCCGCTCGGCGCAGACGCCGCTGAGCCACGCGTGATACTCGAGCCGGCCGCTTTTGCTTTCTTGCGCTTGCAGGCAGACGGTAAACCGTAGCTGGGCTGCGTGCGACCAAGGCGTTCTTCTTCCACGCAGTGAGGCCCTGCCTCAGGTAGCTCGGATTTAACCCGAGCACCTCGCACACGCTGTCAAACGAAAAAATCCCTCCGGCCGAGCCTTGTTGAATCCACTCTTCGGCCTCGTTGAAAAACGTTTTCCCTTTGCCCTCGCGAGCGAAAGCGTACTTTTGAAAACACGCGATGGCGTCCTCGAGAATCGCCAGCATCAGTTTTTTTTCTGGCTCCAAATACAGTTTGCGCCTGAACGTATCCAGGTACTGGTCCGGCAAAAGCGTGTCCGGTTGAAACAACGACGTCACGCGCTCTTCCATACTAAGCCCGGTATCATAACTCATATCACCACCTCCCGTTGGAGTAGGGCGTAATGCGAATGAGACAAACCAGCAGGCCCCATTCAGACTACGCCGCACTCGAAAGAGAAGAAGTCGCCGACAGCCCCTGACAGGCGGGCCGTCGCAATGCGGCAATTGTCGTCCGGCTCAGAACGTCCGTAATCCCGCGCTGCACTTCGTTCCACACGCCGAGCATCGTGCAGCGGGGTAGCTGATCGCACCCCAATGCCTCGTCCAGACAGGCATTCACCGAGATCGGCCCCTCGATGGCCGTAATCACATCGTAAAAAGAAATGGCTTCCGGCGATCGAGCCAGCATATAGCCGCCTAATGAACCTCTTTTGGATTTGATTAAGCCGCCGCGAATCAAATCTTGAATTATTTTTTCCAAAAACTTTCGCGGCACGCCTTGCTGCCGCGCGATTTCAGCTATGGAACAACATTTCTCCCGGTCCTGATCTGAAAGGTAAATTACCGCACGCAACCCGTAATCGACACGGCGAGGAATTTGCATCAGCCCCATAGCTTACCCCCTCGCGCGCATGCTAGCGGCAGCCGATCGCTCCTCGGTTGGTCGGCTTGCAAGCTTGCCCAGAGAGGAAAACCTCTCGAGCCGTTGGACGATCGCCGGCATCTTTTCGTTGACATAATCGATTTCCTCTTCCGTATTGAACCGACCCAAGCTAAAGCGTACGGCTCCTTGGAGCCAATCCGGTGGAACCTTCATCGCGCGGAGAACGTGCGACGGCTCCGCTGATCCGGCAGTGCAGGCCGAGCCAGTCGACGCGCAAATTCCCTGCTGATCGAGCAGCACTAAAATAGATTCGCCCTCGAGATACCGGAAACTTATGTTGCATGTGTTCGGAAGCCGTTTTTGCGCGCCTCCGTTGACTCTGCTTCCAGGACAAGATCTGAGTAATAGAGATTCGAGCTGATCCCGAAGCCCCCTGATCCGAGCCGCATCGGAATCGATCCGGCTAGAGGCCACCTCTGCGGCCTTGCCCATGCCGATAATACCCGGGACGTTCTCAGTTCCGCCGCGTCGATTGCGCTCTTGGTGACCACCAATCATGAACGGTGGAAAGGTCAAGCCGCGCTTGACATAGAGCGCGCCAATACCCTTGGGCGCATGAAACTTGTGCCCCGAGATGGTCATAAGATCCACCGGCAGATCTTTAACTTTCAAATGGATCTTGCCGGCGGCTTGAACCGCGTCCACGTGCAAAGGAATTCCTTTGGCTTTCACGATCGCGCCGATCTGCTCAATCGGAAAGATGACTCCGGTCTCATTGTTCGCCCACATCACCGAGACAAGCGCA
>DATBEY010000434.1:0-3624 GCA_036558765.1 Binatia bacterium
ACAACTGCGCCACGGTGAGAATCGGGATCGCCTCGCGCACGCCGAAGGCGGCCACGAGGAGCGGCAGCAAGACAGCCGCGCCGCCGAAACCCGCCACTGCCGCCAGCACAGAGCCCGCAAAAGCGCCGGCTGCAAGCAGGATCAGATTCGCGACAAACACGAATGAATCCATACCATGAGGGACCGGCTGAAATCGTCTCGACGGCGGCAGGAAGATTGTTTGGTTGGGCAAAACGCAGCCGACTCAATCAAGTTGTCACGGCGGCTCGCGCTCAGCCGCGATCACTCGCGCATTATGTCCAGTTTTTATGACTAGAAAATTTAGGTCGATTGTTCTATATTCCGGTCATGAAAACCGTACCCGCCGCCAAATTCAAGGAACAGTGCCTCGCGCTACTCGATCGCGTCGGCCCTGACGGCATTTTGATTACCAAACACGGCAAGCCGGTTGCCAAGCTTGTGCCCGTTCATAGCGACAATGCAAATTTGATCGGCAGCTTCAAAGGTAAGATCAACATCAAAGGAAATATTCTGAGCACCGGTGTCAAGTGGAATGCTGAATCTTGATACGCACGTTCTAATTTATGCGTTAACCGACGATTTAACGCATCGGGAACGGGAGTTGCTCTCCAACGACACCTGGAGTATTTCCGCAATCGTTGTTTGGGAAATCGCTAAACTCTCCGAAATTGGGTCCCATCGAGTTCGACTTGGATCACCCCGAGTTGGCTCGAACATTGACGCGTATTGATACTTGGCCATTGACGCTCGACATCTGCCGTTCGATTAAAGCTTTGGATTTTGACAGCGACCCCGTCGATGAGATCATCGCAGCCATGAGCGTCGTGCATAGAATACCTCTGCTCACCCGCGATCGAAGAATTCGCCGCTCCAAGCTCGTGCCGATCGCTTCATAGGAACTGAAGACGGAACCCCAGAGTGACGCGTTAGCTTACCCCGATCACCGATTTCCTTTCGATTACGTCTGGTTCACGCCCCGCGTCGACGACGTAGACCACTGTGAAAAGTTCAAGTCCCAGTTCGATCGCCTGAAGAGAAACCAGTAACCGTCCGACACGGGCCCGAAGATTCATTTTGATAGGAGATGATATGGTAAACGGCGATGTTCACATCACGAAGGACGAAAAAATCGAGACCTTAACCTGCGCGGAAATGATCGACTGTTTAGTGACGCTTCTGACCGAAAAAAACATTCTCACTATCAACCCGGAAGAGTATGCCGGCGCGCTGGATAAATATTACAACCAATTTGTTGCGTCGAAGCAAAGTCGGAAAGTGTCAAGGGATCAGCAACTCGATGCTGTGAAGCAAAAATTGCAGGGAAACATAAAAAAGGTCGTTGTCGGTATTATCCTCGTTGCGTTCCTAGCGGCGCTCGCTTCGGTCCTGCTGCTGACTGTTTTCAAACCGGCGCTTCGTCCCTCGACGATGCCGGTAAATTCAGGAACGCTGCTGACATTTCTAGGCTTCGTCGTGGCGCTGGCAGCCTATCTGGCGACGGTTGCGCGATCGCTAAAGGACAAAATCACGGCGTTGAAAGAGAAAACACAGTTCGATGCGAACCAGATTACGCGGCACGCAGAGAATCTTATGCGAATCATCCGGGCGGAAGCTCTGTTGGTTGCGGTTGGCATGTCGACCATAGGCAGAATGATCGTCGGTCCGCTGATGAACGTTGACGTTACAGCTTTCGATTACTTCCTCCTCATCTACATGGTCTTTACGATCCTTTATCTTTGCTACCTTCACGCAAAACAATGGACGTATAATCTATGATTTAGCCGCGAAGAGGCCACGCAACGGGCGGGCGCTCGCTTGCGTTTTTACCCCTTCCGGCGTCGGCATTGTATTTATCGGAAAAATTGCCGCATAGTCTTTAGCCGCTCGTTCGAGTCCTTCAGGGTCATTGAGTTAGCAAGAGTCGTTTGGGGGTCGCATCTTTACCTTGCTTCCGCGCGGGACTCGCAAGTGTTTTACCAGCACACAAGATTAAAATTCAGGTGTTCGTGAATGGCCGTGAAATCATCGACGTTACAGGTGATGAGGTGAGCACCGATTCGCCGCGCCGTCAGCGCGATTAATACATCAAAGTGAATCTCTCTGGTTTTCTGGATATCGTACCCTTTCGCCTCCCCAAGTCGATTCACGATCCGTCCTGACTCAATCCATTCCCTCTCATTCGGCGCGATGACGTGGAGATTCTTCGCCAGACCATCGACAAATCTTCTCATCAGAGGAGAGCGCGCGGCACGAGACAATTCGGCCAACACCACCGCGCTGCAACGAACGACGAACTTAAGATCGATAATCTCCTGTTTAAAGCGTCCTGATCTCAGGTTATCGATGTAGATGGAGGTGTCGAGTATGGCCAGATTAGCTACGCTCAAAGTCGCCCGGCCTCGCTTTGCCGCTGTAACGTTTAATGAGTTTGCGATGCTTTTCGGTCTCGACGACTGCCTCCAGCGACATTTCGATAGTCTGAGTTCTGTTTTTGGTTCCTAAGACTCTTTGGGCTCTTCTGACCAGCCGATTATCCAATCTTAACGACGTCAGTGCCTTTGCCATGATCCCTCCTTCACTAGCTGTATATACAAATTAGCAGCGCCGTAATACGGAGTCAACAAGATTGGAGCTTACGATAGCCGTGCGAGTTCTCGCTTTTGAGGATCAGACCGGGTGGATATCACCGGGAGTAGATAGATCAGGGTCGAATCTTTAGCTTTGGCGGCCTGCCAGCGGCGCACGAACTCGAAGACATTGCGATTGTAGCCTTCGGGCTGCTACTCATTGATCGAGTGGAAGCCTTGCGGTTTCTTCAATCAACCGTTGCCGTTTTGAACATGTTTTTGAGGGAAGCGATTCCGTTAGCAAAAATTGGTTGATATGGATCAACGCTTGTAAAGATGCTTGAGATACCCCGACGACTCAAGTTCCTGCACGAAACTCATATCGACATATTGTCGTGGGTCTGCAGCTTTGGCTTTCGGATTGCGCGGCGCCATATCGTCCAACAGAGTCTTCACCCCTTCCGGCGTCGGCATTGTATTGATCGGAAAAATTGCCGCATAAGCTTTGGCGGCTCGTTCGAGCCCTTCAGGGTCGTTGAGTTTTAAAAATTTGCTGAAGATCGCCTTCGTGCCTTCTTTATCGGTTTTAATGAAATGAATGGCGTCGACGTTAGCTCGCACCACCTTGGCGATCACGCTGCGCTTGCTTTTTATAATGCTCTCGCGCGTAAGGACCGCGTTCCAATGAAAAGGCAGAGCCAGCGATCCGGTATCCAACAAATCGCGAAACCCCAGCTTCTCCGCCTCGCGCACCCACGGCTCGGGCATGATGGTAAATTGAATAAAGCCGCGCGACAAAGCGGCGAGCCGCTCCGGATTGCCGCCGGCGGTAATGATCTTGGTATCCGAGTCGGGATTGATACGGAGGCGCCGCAGCGCCAGACGCAAGCCCAGGTCCGAGGTCGATCCCACCCGATTCACTCCGCCGGTCTTTCCTTTGAGATGCTCCAGCTCAGTAATCGACGAGACGCTCACGATGTGATCGACAAAGGTCGGCACCAAGGTTTGAATCATGATCGTGTCGGCGCCCGCCAGT
>DATBEY010000435.1:0-9735 GCA_036558765.1 Binatia bacterium
CCTGAAATAAATGGCCCACCCGATCATGGCGGCGGTTGAAAGCTTGAGTATAGACGCCGTTTAGCTGACGCATGCCTTTGGAGAGATTGCCATCGGGAGTTTCGACTAGCAGATGATAGTGATTGGTCATCAGACAGTAGGTGTGGCAGAGCCAGTTAAACCGGTCGGTGACCTGAGAAAGAGTATTGAGAAAAAGCTTCCGGTCGGCATCGTCTCGAAAGATTGGTTTCTGCTCATTGCCCCGAGAGGTGACGTGGTAAAGAGCCCCGTCATACTCGATGCGTAAGGGACGTGCCATGTCAGGAAAGTATAGGATCAAAAGGTAAATATCAAGAGTAAAGACCTGACCCCAGCCCCCCGCGCCCTTGACCCCAGCCGCGCGGCCTGGGTGTGGTGTCGCTTTTCAATATAAAAGAAGGATATTGTAGATCGGCTGTATCAGGACCCGGGTCCATCCGATCGAATACCAACTCTCGAAGCGCAACCCAGCTATGAAAATCTTTCCTGTCCATCAACTCAGTTGGACCGTGACCGCTGGGTGTATGACGATCACTACTGTTCTTTGGGCCGCTGCCCGATTCTTCAGTCCGTTGCCGCCTGATTTTCTGCCCTGGCGGGCGCTCTCCCAGATTACCGTTTTATGGTCGGCAACCTTAATGGCGATCGCCATGATCGCGGTGGTTCGCGCCCATGCTTTCGAGCCGGTTTTCGGCGGTCTCGATCGGGCCGTACGTTTCCACAGAATCGTCGGGCCATCCGCGATTGTTTTGCTTGTTGTCCATGTAATTTTCTTGGCTCTTGACGCGCTTAGTAACGGCACTTCCATCGGCAATCTTTTCATCCCCTTTTGGTCGCCGTCGGCTCGGTCCATCGATATTCTCGCCGGCTATTTGCTCCTACTGCTGGGAGGCCTCGCCTACGATCACCGTATGAGTTACGAGCGCTGGCTGTTTGTGCATCGGTTTCTCGGCCCGCTTTTTCTTGCCGGAACTGCGCATGCGGCCATGGAACCCGGAACGATCGCGGATTTTGAGCCGTTGAGGACGTGGATCGTAATCCTCCTACTGGCGGGTGGAGCGGCATGGCTGTATCGCGTGCTGCTGTTCGATCGGCTGGGGCCGCGCAATCACTACCGGTTAGAAGCCGCCGCGTTACGGGGTGACAATATCATCGATCTAGTGATGCGTCCTGTCGACCGTCGCATGATGTACGAGCCCGGCACTTTTGTCTTCCTGCGCGTGCCGGACTTGGCGGGGCACGAAAAAGAACTTCATCCTTTTTCCGTCACTTCTTCTCCCGTGGATCGGGATCTGCGCTTGTCCATCCGAATGATCGGAGATTTTACACGGCGCTTAGCTTCGATCGAGGCGGGGAAGCAGATCGAGGTCTACGGACCGTTCGGCGGATTCACGCCGCACCGCTTTGCCCGTTTCCGTCGTCTCGTCTTAATCGGCGCAGGCATCGGCATCACGCCGTTTCTCGGCATTCTCGCTTTCGAGATTAGCAATCGGGATTTCCGCAGGATCTGGCTTTACTACGTTGTCCGCAACAACGAAGACGCGGTCTACGATGCGGAGATTAGCGAGAGTTATCTCACTACGGAGTCTTACATCGACTACACATTGTGGCCGACGGCGAGTCGGGGAAGGATCACCGCCGCTGCGATCGCCTCCGACATCGCGCCCTTGGACAATTACGCTGTCATGCTTTGCGGCCAACTTAGCTTCGTTGCGGACCTGGCGCGGCAGTTCCGGGCGCTCGGTATCCCGCCTGACCGGATCATCACCGAGGAGTTCGAGTTCCGATAGCTGTCCCAGTGCCGATTCTGCGGCGCCATCTGGTTGGTTCCGAACAAAAGGCAGAACTAGGCCAAGCTTTTCAATGCCGCGTCTGTGGAATCGGAGATGGAAAGAATGGAATAAAAACCCACGATGTCGAAAACTTGTTTGACGGCTTCTTGCAAAGCGCAAAGCGCAACTTTGCCACCCGAGGGATTCAACCGTTTCGACGCCAGTAAAAACACCCTGAGCCCGGCGCTGCTGACATAATCTAGCTGGGCGAGGTCGATAACGAACCGACTCTCGCCGCCGTCGATCACCGCCAGAATTTTCTCCTCGAAAACCTTCGCGCTCGGGGCGTCTAGGCGTCCTGCGAGACCGAGGATGAGAAACCCGTCTTTTCTTTCTTCGTGGATGTCCATACTCAAGCCCCTTTCAGCTTCAATTTCATGATCAGGATGTTTTTATCTTTTTGTCGTCGATATTCCAATTCATCCACGTTCTTGCGCACGAGATGAATACCCAACCCCCCAATCGGGCGCTCTTCAAGCAACTGATTGGTATCCGGCTCGGGAGCGTCCAGTGGATTGAACGGCTTGCCATCGTCCTCCACTGCGACCGTCCAGTGTCCCCGTTCGAGGTTGAAGCGGGCGATGATGTGATGCTCCCCGCCGTTGTCGTAGCCATAGGAGATGATGTTGGTGAGAATCTCGTCCAGCGCAAGATGCATATTGCGCGTGGTTTGCGCCTCAATCTGATGGTGCCGTGCGAAGTCGTCCACTATGCGCGCCAGCCTGGCAATCTCCGAAAGGTCGTTCTTGAGCTCGACGACGACGGCTTCGGCCATGGGTTTCTCCGCTGTCATCAGGAATTTTATAGCCAGGGCGGTAATGTCGTCCGATTGCGCAGCGCCGGCAGCATGGCTCTTGACCTTATCGACTGCGCCGTCAATGAGTTCCGTCACTGAAGAGCCGTTGCTCTGATGTAGAAAGTCCTCTAGGCGAAGCTCGGAAAATTGATTTCCGGTCTCGTCCATCGCCTCGGTGACGCCGTCCGTGTAAAGAAAAAGTCCATCTCCAGCCTGAAGCACGATTTTCTCCGACCGATAGCTCACGTCGGTGGTGCAACCCAGTGCCGTCCCACCGGTATTCCTCAAAGACGCTGTTGCATGATGACCGACAAAATAAGGAAGATTGTGGCCGCCGTTGCTGTATTCTACCTCTCCGGTGCGAATGTCCAGAACCGCGCAAAAAACGGTGACGAACATGCATGAATCGTTTCCCCGGCAAATCTCATGATTCAAGAGAGACAAGATTTTGTCAGGACTGCTCACTTTGCTGGCGACCGTCCGAAAGAGAGTTCGGGTCACGGCCATGAACAGAGCTGCGGGAACCCCTTTGCCGGAGACATCGCCGATGACGAAACAGAGATGGTGGTCGTCGATGAAAAGGAAATCATAGAAGTCTCCACCCACTTCCCGCGCCGGAACCAACGTCGCATAAAGTTCGAACTCGGGCCTATGCGGGAACGGCGGAAAGGTCTTTGGCACCATGCTCATCTGGATGTCTCGAGCAATTTTCAGCTCGCTCTCAATCCGCTCCTTGGCTGCCGTAGTCTCCTTTAGATCTCTGACGGACTGCCTCAGGGCGTGCTCCATAGTGATAAAAGACTGAGCCAGTTTTCCCACCTCGTCTCGAGATTTTGTCGGCAAGTCGTCGATGTCCGACGGCCGGGTCACTGGTTCGGAAAAATCCTGGGTCGCCAGTCTCCCAGCATGGGCCTCGAGTTGTTTGAGCGGTTGGGAGATCCGGTTCACCAGAGCGTAAGCGACCAACACGCTCAATGAAAAAATTATGAACATAAGTCCTTGCTGCGTCGCTACAGCAGACCAAATGCGCGAACGGATCAAACTTCTGTCCATGCCGACGTGCACGTATCCGGCGACGCCCGCCAGTATCGGAAGGGCGATGTCCAGGACATCTCCCATTCCTTCCACGTGCAAGTTGTTCGTCAGGGCTCCGTCGTCAAAGGCCTGCGTTCGGGTTTGCCGCTGTAACTCCAGCACATCCGCCGGGACGGTAGGAACAAAGGTGTGAGAAATCGCCTCGCCTTGCCCGTCGAAAACGATCACATAGGAGACTCCCTCGATCTCAGTGAACTGATCCACCACGGACTGGATCGTAGAAACATCCGCATTCAACAGCATTTCCACGCTCGAATCGGCGATGCTCTTGGCAATCGCCACGCCCTTGCTTTGATACTCTTGGGTAAGGTTTCGGTAGAGGTTCCAGCCCGATAGAGTTGATGTGGCGGTCGCAATGATGCCGAACAGAACCACGATGAGCACAAGGGTCTTGGTAAAAAGGCTCGCTCGGGTCATTTCTCCCACCCCTGCCAATCCGCTAGCGGAACAAATTGGTTATCTTTCATTGTGGTGTAATAGACCTTGTCCAAGCCCTGATGCTTATGCGGTCCGAAAGTGATTGGCGTATCGATTCCCAAATCGGCGCTATTGATCCTTTCGATGCTTTCTTTAATGCGGCTTTTCGTCGGACCTGGTCCCATTCGTTTCAAAACTTCGACAAGCAGTTTTGCGTTTAGAAACCCCTCGAAGCTGACATAGCTATAGGGCAGCGGCGAATAGCTGCCTTCCGTAAGATCTCGCGGTGGGAGCGGTTGGTATTTTTCCATCAGTTGCCGATATTCCTGCACCGCAGGCAGAACGGTATCCTGATAACTGGGCACCACCTGCGAATTGATGAGATCTTTCGTATAGTCCTTGCCCGCGGTCTGGCTGCTGCGAAGCAACAGGTCGGTCATGTTTTCACTACCGACAAAAGATAAGTTCGCGATCGGAATATTGAGCCCCGCTTTCCGCGCATCTCTGATAAACGCAGCGCTAACCGCGTAAGCCCCTATGCAAATAACGGCATCGGCGGACGCTTTCTTGATGACCTCGACCTGCTCTGTGAAGTTCTGAGAATATTCCGCTCCCCTCCGATACGTCGCTTCGCCAACCATCTTGAAACCAAAGTTCTTCGCCAGAGCTTTCTTGACACCGTCCCATCCGCTTCTGCCGTAGGCATCGGCTTGATAAAAAACTGCGATTCGACTTCTGCCGGCGGCGACAAGGTGATCGACCAACCCCTCGGTTTCATCGCTGTATGAAGCGCGCAAATTGAAAACATATTCGCCGTAGGGCGGCTGCCTGAGAGATTGAGCGCCTGTGAACGGAGTAAAGAGATAGACGAATCTCTTTCTGTAGCTCTTGAGCAGGGGCAGTATCCTCGTCACCGTGGGAGTCCCAACGTAATTGAAGAGAAGAAAGGCGTTATCCTGTTCAATGAGTTTAATGGTATTCTGAATTGCAGGGGTGGGGTTGTAACCGTCATCGTAGGCCTTAATGGCGATCCTCTGCCCGTAAACTCCTCCTGTGCGATTGACATGCTCGAGGTAGGCGGTTGAACCGCGGTAAAGCTCGATGCCGAGGCCTTTTGAGGGACCGCTAAACGCCGCGGACATGCCGACCACGATGTCTTCACCAAGGAGGAGTCTCTCGGGAAAAAACAAGAGCAGGATGAGAAAAATGACCGGCCGAATTTTAGGGTCGCTCATGCGCGCCCGACTAAATTGATTGAAGCGCCGGTAGTCTCATAACGAATTCGGCACCGCGATTATTCTGGTTGCATTCGAGGCTGCCGCCCAGCCAGCCGAGGGTTCTGTTGTAGAGGTCAAGCCGGCGCTTGCCGAACGCAGCCGCGTCCATCTGTTCCCGGCTCGAAAGTCGAATTTCCACCTGGCCCGACGCAACCGAGGTGGTAACACTGATTTGCTTCGCGCCTAGTCCGGCCATTCCTTCGAGCAAGTTTGTCAAGATATCGTCGAGACGCTCCGCTCCTATGTTTGCGTTCGTTTCCTGCGGCGCGGGCGTGAATTCGAAATCGATACTTCGCAACGGCGAATGCGCCTCCAACCGGCGCGTGAGCGCCTGTAGAAAAGCTTGGTCATCGTCGACTGCTTCCATCAAATCATTGGCTTGCGCTGATTGAGCTTTCTTGGCCCGTTTCAGCAGCTCCGTGACCACTTCATTTGCGGCTCTCGGTTGCTCCGTCCGGAGAAATTGTAGACCGTGTACGACACTCAGGAAGTCCAGCAGCCGTCGCTGGGCTCGATCAACGAGGTGGAAGTCCAGGAGTTGCTGCACTTGGTCTGCGGAAAGGATCAGTCTCAGTGACCTGGCGACCTGCACCCCCTTGAGCACCACGGTCCATTCGGGTATGGCGCTAGTGTTGAACGCTTCCGCGATGCGGCGAAAGTCGGACAGGATGCCGTCGATCCGGTCAATATCCAAGGTCGCAAGAATCCGTCCGGCCGCGCTCTCTTCTTCGAGCAATGATAGATAATAGGAGATTGTGTACAGGCGGCCGGAAAAGATTGTCAACAGGGCTGTCGTTTCTTCCAGCAGTTCATCCACGTAGATCTTGAGAGCGCTGATGCGTTCGGCGTCCAAGAGCGGGACATCGGTCAGATTGGATGCCTCGGCCTCCATCATCCGGAGCTTTTCACGCATGCTTTGCGCCGAAATACAGTAACCATGCCCGGGACAACAAACTGCAATTTCGGGTGTTTCGAGAAGCCAATTCACGTTGCGCAAGCTTTTCAATAGATCGGCGTGGTTCCAACCGTTAAGGCCACACACCCCGGGATTGGCGGCAAAGGGCAAATCCCCAAGAATAAGCAACGATCCAACTCGCAGCGATATGCTGCAAGGCGAATGCCCAGGGGTATGATAGATCTCAAGCCGATTGCCGTCACCGAGAGCGAGCCATTGGCGTTGCAGCGTTGCGCCATCGGGCATTGCGATTGGCTCTGTATGTAGTTCGATTCGTCGACCGTCTTTCAGTTCGAATCCTGATGGCTCGGACTCCGGGTTTGAGCGAAACAAGATTCCCTCGAATGGCGCGGCGCATATGCCGGGGTTGCCTAGGTAAAGATAAGCAACCGTCAAATTAGGGTCTCTGTTTTTCATCGCTTCGACTCCCGCCTGGTGGGCGAAGCGCTTGATTTCTATTCCTGTCGGAAGTTCGAGATCGCCCGCCTCCTGTGAGTGGTCTTGATGGCAATGAGTAAGGAAGACGAGAATGGGGCGCCGCGCTAGCGCCAGGGCATCGGTTAGAACTTGGCTTATCTGCCGCGTTTGCTCTCGGTTGGCGCCGGGATCGACGACGACCAGCGCGTCTTGGGCGGAAAAGATGAAACAATTTGAGGAAATACAGTTGGTCTTGGGGATGATCGGAAAAATTTCGACTGAGTGGGTGCCGGGCACTCGCTGCCAGATATTTGGTTCAATCTTGATGCTGGAATCAGACATGGTGCTGGTTCTCTCGTGATGAGGCGCGCGGGGTCACGAGTTCACGTCAATGAATGATGTGAAACCGGCCAGATTTAAAAGACTATAAATTTGTCGTGGAACATTGAGGAGGCGCAACCGTTCGCCCCGTTTTTGCAGTGCCTTGGCGGCCAGCAGCAAGACGCGCATGCCAGCGCTGCTTAGGTATGAAACCTGCGCTAGGTCGAGTTGCAGCGTGCCGCCGGCGCTTTCAGCGGCGTGCAGCAGCGGCGCCTGTAGAGAGGGAGCCGTCGTGCTATCGACGGATCCGACAGCATGAATCACGACAGCTGACTCCAATTCCTCAACCGTGACTTCCAGCTGCTGCATCCCTTTTCCCGCGGATTTTCATTGGACTTACCGAAACCGTGAGCCGATTTGTTTTGCCGTATCCAACACACAAGCGACGTGCCGCCGTCCCTGTCTCTGAGTCCGGTGACCGTGGCCGGATACTAGGGTCATACGAACTTCGGAGTCAAGCAGCTGTCTTTGTTCACAAGTTGAAACCGAGGTGGGCAATTGGCAGCACCGTGATTTCACAAAAAAACGCGCACCAATTTCCCATGCGACGACGACGTTTCGTTTTGATTACATGCGCAATCGGAGCCGAGAAATTTTCCGGGGGATGAGAGTCGTCAAGAAAATAATCGGCTGAGACCACCGACTCGGGTGGCTTATTTGCCGTCCTGGATGACTGCACCATTCTCGGCGGCGGTAGCAACCTGCGCGAGGTCAAGCTCGGCGAGCGTGCTTTCCGGAATATATCCATCGTCATTCCAACCGCGTGCCTGATAGTAGCTCTGGATCATTTGCCGAAGTTCGTCGGGGCGCAATCCAACGCCGGCGCCCACGCCGGTGGGCAGATTTTCGCTCAGCAGACGTTCCGGCAGCCAGTCGTCTTTCGGTTGCCACCCTTCGCGGACATTGAACAGTTTCTTTACGGTATGAATGCGCGCGCCAATCCGACGAAGCTCGGCGCTCGACATGTCCCAGCCGGTGACTTTGCAGATAAGCTCGGCAGCGTCAGAGTAAAAATCGGTGAAGCACTTGCGCAGGAATTTGCAGACGATCAATGAGTCGAGCAATGCGGCGAAATCTTCCGAGTCGCGAACAATCGCGCCTCTCTCAGAATCGGCTTTGAAGCGATCGACTGAGCCGGAAAAATCTGCTTCGTAGGCGCCCGAACGGTTATGACAAGCTCCGCGCGGGCTCACCGCCAAGCCGAGCGCCATGGTCTTCAAGCTGCGCGGCTCATACCCGGGGAGCTCCAGGCCCTTGACGTGCATCGCCCAGTAGGAAGCATCTCCGCCGATTTCCAGAGCGGCTCGCCTCGAGCCTTGAGCCAATACTGCGCCTAGGCCGCGCCTTTCGGCGATGGCCGAAATAACGCCGATAAGAGCCTCGGCATGACCGAACTCCAAGCCAAGCTGGTTGGCTCCGGGCAACAGTCCCTTCTCGGCGCACTCCATCGCCCAGGCGATGGTGCCGCCGGTGCTGATCGTGTCGAGCCCGTAGAGATCGCAAAGTTGCGCCGCTCGAAGCACGACAGCGGGTTCGTGAATGCCGCAGAGCGGACCCAGGGCGAAAAGCGTCTCGTATTCCAGCCGCTGTTCGGCGCCGTTGAGAGCTTTGAACAGCCGCTCGCAGCGGATTGTGCAGGCGGCGCAGCCATGCCTGCGGCTAAAATTATTTTCCGTCAAGGTTTCGCCGCTCAAGGCGTTGGCGTGATCAAAGGTCGATTGTTGAAAATTGCGCGTCGGCAAAATGCCGAGCCGGTTAAATACCGCCAGATTGGCGACTGTGCCGATCTCACGGTATTTGTCGGTGAGAGAGCCCAAACTGCGCGCCCTTAGCCGATCGGCGAGACTTTCCACGCCGGACGGTTCGGCAACAGCGATATCGCGATCGCCGCAGAGCGCGATCGCTTTCAAATTTTTCGATCCCATGACGGCGCCGACGCCGCCGCGGCCGGCATGGCGGCCCTCATTACTAATGGTGGCGAAGCGCACTTTGTTTTCGCCGGCTGTGCCGATGGCGGCAACGCGCAGCGTCGGCGCGCGGAGCTCGGCGCGAATCATACCTTCAGTATCGACGGGACTCTTGCCGCGGAGCTGTTCGGCGCTGTGAAATTCTACTCTGTCGTTGTGAATAAAGAGGTACGTCATCGCGGCGGACTGCCCGGTGATGATCAAAGCATCAAGTCCGATCCGTTTGAGTTCAAGCGCAAAGTAACTCGAAGAGAGCGAATCGGCGATAAATCCCGTGAGAGGCGATTTGGTCACGACGGCGAATTTTGCCGTGGTCGTAAGGCCAGTGCCTACCAATGGCGCGCTCGCGAAGATCAACGGATTCGCGGGGGAGAACGGATCGACTCCGGCGGGCGCATATTCATAAAGGAGGCAAGCGCCGAGACCGATGCCGCCGAGAAATGCGCGCAACCGCGTCTCCTCGAGATCGATCCAGGAGCTTTTTCCCGTGCTCAGATCGACGTGCAGCAGGCGGCCATGAAATCCGTACATGGATCAGCCTCCCGCGTCCGCGGAAAGAATAAAAATCTTGTCGCCCGAA
>DATBEY010000436.1:0-3487 GCA_036558765.1 Binatia bacterium
GCCATGATCGATGATCATAGCCGAAAGGTCGAGTCTGCACCGCCGTCGTTCCCGGTGGAGATTCTTGGCCTGCAGGGCGTGCCGCAGGCCGGTGATTCGTTCGTGGCAGTGGCCGATGAAGCCAAAGCCCGTCAAGTCGCCGAGTACCGCCAAAGCAAACAGCGCGAAACCGAACTGGTGAAATCGAGCAAGGTTTCATTGGAAGAATTGTACGATCAAATCAAAACCGGCGATGTGAAAGAGCTCCGGGTCGTACTCAAGGCGGACGTGCAGGGCTCAGTGGAAGCGCTTACGGATGCTCTGAGCCGCATGTCGACCGATGAGGTGAAGTTAAGAGTGATCCATGGCTCGGTCGGGGGGATTACCGAGAGTGACATTTTGCTGGCCGCCGCATCGAACGCGATTGTGATTGGGTTTAACGTTCGGCCCGAATCGAAGGGCGCGGCGTTGGCAGCCAAAGAGGGCGTTGACGTCAGGCTCTACACGATCATCTATGAGGCTGTGGCCGATGTGCGCGCGGCGATGGAAGGCATGCTCGAGCCGACTTATCGAGAGCAGACGCAAGCGCGCGTCGACGTGCGCCAGATCTTCAATATCGCTGGGGTCGGAACCATTGCCGGTTGCTACGTCACGGAAGGCAAAATTGCGCGCGGCAACTCAGTGCGCTTGCTGCGCGATCAAGTGGTCGTTCATGAGGGCAAACTCGCGAGCCTCAAGCGCTTCAAAGACGACGTTCGCGAAGTGGCCGCAGGTTATGAGTGCGGGCTCTCATTGGAAGGTTTTCAGGACCTCAAGCAGGGTGACGTCATCGAAGCTTACGAGCGCATTCCGGTGGTGCGGCGCATTAATCCAATGCCCCAAGGCCGCGAGGCGCCGCGCGTGAGCGGGATTTAAATTAACCTTTGACCTCGACCGAATTCTGTTAGCCTCATGGTCGTGGGAGTCCTTAAGCTCAAGCTGATAATTCCTGAGAACCACTCGCTTAAGGGCAAACGGGGCGTGCTCAAAAGTATTCAGAGTCGCGTTGGCCGTCAGTTCAATGTTGCGGTGACCGAGTGCGGCGACCAGGAGCTCTGGCAGAGCGCGATTTTGGGATTCGCCGCGGCAGGCACGACGCAGCCGGGAGTCGAGAAAACCTTGGCCAGCGTGGTCGATTTCGTCGATTCCCTCGGACTCGCTGAGCTGAGCGATTCCGAGATGGAATGTTTTCATTGCTGAGCTTGACAGAGACTCAGCGTGGAAAAGCTTTTTATAGCGCATGGAATTTCAACGTTCGGACCGGGTCGGCGACTTATTACTTAAAGTATTAGCGGAGCTCCTCGCTCGCGAAATTCGCGATCCTCGAGTGCGGGGGATCAACTTGACCGGCGTGAAGGTGAGCAAAGACTTACGGCACGCGCGGATCTCTTTCAGTGTTTTCGGCGCGGAGACCAACAAAAACGACGCCCTCGCGGGTCTCAAACGCGCCACGGGCTTCATCCGTTCAAAACTCGGCAAAGAACTGAGCCTTCGGTTCGTGCCGTCGATTGAATTTAGCTACGATGAAACCGAGGCTGAGGCCCAGCGCATCGAATCGCTGCTCAGAGCGGCTAAGCCTTAGTTTATTCCACCCTCTTTCGAGTTCATTCAACCGGTTGACTCTTGCCATGCCTATGAGCCGAAGCGGAATTTTGCTGATCGATAAGCCCGAAGGCCCATCCTCCGCACAAATTGTACACCGCATTAAAACCATCCTGGCTGCCAAAAAAGTGGGGCATCTCGGCACTCTCGATCCGTTCGCATCGGGTCTTCTGTTGATCGGCGTCAACGAGGGAACAAAAATCGCCGAAATCTTTCTCAGCGGAACCAAACGCTACCACGGCATTATGGTTCTGGGCGTTGAAACGGATACCCAGGACGGTACCGGCAAAGTTCTCAACGAATTTCCACTGCCGGCCATCATGGAAAAAGACCTGCGGGCGGTAGAAAAAGATTTTACCGGAGCGCTTCAGCAAGTGCCGCCGATGTTCTCGGCACTCAAGAGAGACGGCGTGCGGTTGTATCGATTGGCGCGCCAAGGCAAAGAAGTGCCGCGCGACCCGCGTCCGATTCGGATCGATGCGCTACACATCGACAAGGTGAACGACCGGGAACTACAATTCGAAGTGACCTGCTCGCGCGGAACTTACGTGCGGACGCTGGCTGCAGACATGGGCCGCCGGCTGGGTTGCGGCGCCTATCTCAAAACGCTTCGGCGCGTCGGCTGCGATCATCTCGATGTCGCTCAAGCCATTCGCGTCGAGGATCTCATGAGAATCTCCTCGGCGACGGAGATTCCGCTCATTTCCCTAGAGACCGCCTTGAATCACCTGCGCGCAGTCGTGTGGCAGAGCCGGCTGGTGTCGCGCTTGCGTTTAGGACAGCAGGAAGTCTTGGGGCAAATCGGTCCGCGGCAAGGTTGCGAGGAATTCGTCGCGATTCTCGAGCCGCGCGGCGAGCTTGCGGCATTGGCTAAATGGGTGGACGATAGTCCCGGCGGACGCTGGCGTCTGTGCCGCGTGTTTCGTTGCTAGAGCGAATATTGACATCGCCGCGGCTCATCGGATAGGCTTCTGTTATCGACGCTCGCCGCTCAGGCGCGCATTTTGTTCCGGACAAAACGATTGTCCTTCTCGCTTCATGCGAACCCGCGAGATTTACATCTAAGGAAAGGAAACATTCGCTAATCCATGAACTCTTCGACAGGTAGGGTGCCGAGCAATTCGCACATTCAAACATGGGTCAAAGAGATGGCCGCGATGTGCCAGCCGGATGATGTTTATTGGTGCGATGGGTCCGAAACAGAGAAGGACAATTTGACTTCCGTCGCGCTCAAGTCCGGCGATCTTATTACGCTGAATCAAGAAAAATTACCAGGCTGCTATCTTCATCGGAGTGCGCTCAACGATGTCGCGCGCACGGAGAATCTGACTTACGTATGCACTGAACAACCCGAAGACGCCGGGCCCAACAATAACTGGATGGCGCCCGCTGAGTCGTACGATAAATTGGCAAAGATATTCTCCGGCGCGATGCGCGGGCGCACCCTTTACGTGATTCCTTTCCTGATGGGTCCAGCAGGCTCTTCGTTCAGCAAAGTCGGGATCCAGATCACTGATAGCGTTTACGTCGTTCTGAACATGCGTATGATGACGCGTATGGGGCAAATCGCCTTGGATCACCTGGGCGATTCAGATGATTTCACGCGCTGTCTCCATTCCAAAGCCGATCTGGACATGGAGCGGCGCTTTATCTGCCACTATCCGCAGGACAACACGATCTGGAGCGTCGGCTCGGGCTACGGCGGCAACGCCTTACTGGCGAAGAAATGCCTCGCTCTGCGGATTGCGAGCAAGCTCGGACAGAAAGAGGGCTGGCTTGCGGAGCATATGCTGATTGTGGGCGTGGAAAATCCCGAAGGCGAGACCCATTACATTTGTGGCGCGTTTCCGAGCGCCTGCGGCAAGAC
>DATBEY010000437.1:0-4797 GCA_036558765.1 Binatia bacterium
GTAATATTGGCCGTCGCCCCCGCTGGCGGCATTAATTTCCGAGTTGTCGAGAATAGAAACACGAATATCATCGACCGGCAGGCGCTGATTTGTCACCCTCAGGAGCGGCACCATGATCCGACGAACCCGATCCATCTGCTGCTCCAGTCTCGGGCTATTACTGTCTCTGGAGCTACGATCCGTTCGGAAACTATAGACGGGTGGCGCAACCAGAAGGAGCGCGAGTAACCCTGCCGAAAATGTTCTTGCAATCTGTTTTCCCATGGCGATGCTCCTCAACCCGCTTAGACGATCGTCGGCTCCATCGGTTAACAAGTCGCCGTCGGCAACCGCCGTGCCAGACGTAACCGCGCGAGACTCTGTGGGTTTTAGTGGGTGCGAACTGGAAAAAATTTCGCTGGCGAAGAAGATATTACTCTTTTGAGTACAAGGCGAGCTTGGCGTTCAAAGTCTTTGGGGTGATCCCCAGAAGCTGAGCAGCTTGGGTTTTATTGCCGCCGGTAGCGCCGAGCGCTCGTTCGATGGCCTGACGCTCAGCTTCGGCGAGCGACAACGGCGCAAGCTCGGACTGCTCCGACACAGGCGCGGTCAAACAATACTGCTGAAAGTCTTTGGCCGTAAGATGGCTGCCCGTCGCCAACACGGTAACGCGCTCCATGGCATTGCGGAGTTCACGTACATTACCCGGCCAGCTATGGGCGCGGAGCGCTGGCGTAAAATCGTTATCCCAAGGCAGGGTTGAACGGCTGTATTTTTTCGCGAAGGATTCCAAGAAATAGCCGGCCAACAGCTCGATATCTTCACCGCGCTCGCGCAGCGGCGGCAACTCGAGGTGGAACACGTTAAGGCGATAAAACAGGTCCTGCCGCAGCTTGCCCTCCTTCACCGCGGCCGCCGGTTGGCGATTGGTCGCCGCGATCACTCGAACGGACACAGGAATATTCTTAGTGCCGCCGATGCGCCGTATCTGACCCTCCTCGAGCACCCGCAGAAATTTCGGCTGGATTTCCAGCGCCATCTCGGTGATTTCATCGAGAAACAGCGTGCCGCCATCGGCTTGCTCGAAACAACCCACGTGACGATCCACAGCGCTTGTGAACGCGCCCTTTTCGTGACCGAACAGCTCGCTTTCCATCAATGTGGGCGAGATCGCCGCACAGTTGAGCGCTAGAAAATTTCCCTCCCGTTGCGCCGACAAGTCATGTAGCGTCTGCGCCACCAGTTCCTTGCCGGTGCCGCTCTCGCCGCTCACCAGCACCGCGGCATCCGTGGGTGCGATCTGACCGATCTGCTGATACAGCCGCCGCATCGGTGGAGATTTTCCGATCAGAGCGCCGTACGATCCGAGCGGCGACTCCAATCGTTCACGGAGCGCGCCCGCCTCCCGGGCCAGCGACACCTGCTTTAAAGCCTTTTCCAGAACATCGCGCAGCCTCTGGGGCTCGAGCGGCTTGGGCAGATAATCGTAAGCGCCTAGCTTGATCGCCTGCACGGCAGAGTCGATGGTCGCTTGCCCGGTGACAAAGACGATCGCGATCTGCCGCACCCGCTCGCCGAGCGCACTGACAAACTCCAATCCGTTCATGCCCGGCATCATCAGGTCGGTCACGATCGCGCGGGGTAACTCGTCGTGGCAGATTTTCAGAGCCGATTTGCCATCGGCCGCTTCGATGGGTTGATAGCCCCAATCATCGACGAGAACAGCTAGGCCGGCGCGCGTCGCACCGTCGTCATCGACGATCAAAACAGTCGGTCGCGGGCGCGCCACTAGTGAATGGACTCCATTGGCAAAGAGATGCGAAAAGTCGCGCCGATCCCATGGTTATTACGGTCTTCGTAACTGAGAGAACCACCGTGGGCTTCGACGATGAGTTGGCTCAACGGTAAGCCTATCCCGCTGCCGCCCGCTTTGCTGGTTTTGCCAAACTCGAAAATTTCCGAGCGGCGCTCCGGCGGCACGCCGGGACCGTGATCGCTGATATCGACGACTAATTGATCGCCGTTTGCTTTGGCCGCGACGTCAATCTCGCCGCCGTCCGGTTGCGCGTCCATGGCGTTGCGCAGGAGGTTATCAAAGGTTTGCCGGAGGCGAGTCGCATCGCCTTGGATCGGCCATGGTCCGGTAGGCGGCTCGGCCGCGAGATTGATCTTTTTGGCAGCACAATCGGATCTGACGCTTTCCAGGCTCATGGCCAAGACTTCGGCCAGATCCACCGGCTTTTTTTCCATCGTGACCGGCGCCGAGTAGTCGGTAAAATCGCGCACCAATCGATCCACTTGACGAAGACTCGAATCAAGCGCCGTGATCGACCGCAGCGATTGCGCTCCCTCGCCCTCGTCGGCGGCAAGCTTACTGCGCAATACTTCTAAATGAATCGCCAAAGCGTTCAATGGCGTCTTTACTTCGTGGGCAAGCGTGCGGGCCGCGATGGCTAGGCGCTGGACTGGCGCGGGTACACCGACATTTTTCCTTTGTTTCATGACTAAACGATCGATCAAATCCAAGCTCGCTCCGACCTCGTCATGACTGGCATATTGAGGCCGGTGCGCATAGGTTCCTGCTTCAGCCTGGCGCAAGGTATCGCTGATCAAGCGAAACCGGCGCGTATACAACGCTGTCGTTAGAAAAGCGCTGACCAATGCGACGCCGCCGCCAAGCACAAACAGCAAAATTACCTGATGCCAAAGTCCCGACAATAAGCCCGTCCAGTCCGCGGGGTTAATCCACAGCCTCAAGCCGCCCGGACCGCGCACGCCCGACGGCATTTGCAACGGCACCCAAACATCATAATAGTCGATGGTTCCCTGGCGTTTCGCATTGATAATAGGCTCACGGTTGCGCAATTTTTCCATCACGCTATCTGCGGCTGGAGGCTTATTTTTCTCCCCCTCGACGGAGCTATACAGCAAACGCCCCTCACCGTTGACGACCCACATCGCTTCGATGCTAGCGCTGCGATCGACAAATG
Organism: Binatia bacterium; assembly: GCA_036558765.1. GTDB lineage: Bacteria > Desulfobacterota > Binatia > UBA9968 > UBA9968 > DP-20. The sequence goes on from DATBEY010000437.1 coordinate 2,970, forward strand.
CCTGCATCAACCCGGTTACTTCCGCATGACGCGGCGGCGCGTAACGGGTTGTGGTGGTTATCGACCTTGCCGGACTTCGGCCAGGCAGGAGATTGCCGAGAAAATCCCAAAAAGAGGACTGCGTCCTTTGTTCCTGGCGCGACTCCACGACCACCGAGCGTTCTCGCAGGCTGTCGGCGAGCGCAATTTCGACCTGCCGGGCCATGAGCAGGGCGGTTTGAAGCGTTGTTTCAGTCGTGAGCCGCTGGTTAATCCACCAGATGCCGGTGCCGAATATACCGAATATCACAATCACGGTGCCGAAAAAGACGGTCACCTGCTGCTGGCGAAGACTCATGCTGGCGCTAGAATACCAGATCGGCCAACTAGCGGGAAGCTAGGTTCTTGCGCAAAATCGCCGGCTTGCGCGCTCACACCCTTTATTGCATAGTGAATTGGATGATAACCGACAGCTTTAACAGACCACTAAAGGATTTACGCATCTCGGTCACCGACCGGTGTAATTTTCGCTGCACCTATTGTATGCCCCTCGATCACTATGAATGGATCAACAAAAAGGAAATCCTTACTTTCGAGGAAATTTCACGCTTGGCCACGCTCGCGGTTGAGCTTGGCGTCGAGAAGATCCGTCTCACCGGCGGTGAACCGCTGGTGCGCCAGGATTTGCCGAGTTTGGTTGAAAACCTCGCTTCAATTCGAGGCCTGAAAGACCTATGCCTGACCACCAATGGCGCTCTCTTGGCCGAGCGGGTCAACGACCTGAAGAGCGCCGGGCTGCGGCGAGTAAACATCAGCGTCGATACGCTCGATGCCGAGAAATTTAGAAGCATGACTAAACGCGGCGATCTCGGCAAAGTTCTCGAAGGAATCTTTGCTGCTAAGGAAGCGGGACTCGCGCCGATCAAGCTCAACGCCGTAGTCGAACGCGGCGTCAACGAGGACGATATTATTCCGCTCGTGGAATTTGCCCGCCAGCACGGTTTTGGTATGCGCTTCATCGAATACATGGACGTCGGCAATTCGAACCATTGGACATCGGCGAAGCTGGTGGCGAAAAAAGACATTATCGAAAAAATCAACGCGCAGTATCCGTTGAGAGAGGTGGGGCGCGACCAAGGGAGCGCGCCCGCCGTGGACTACGAGTTCATCGATGGCGCAGGCGATATTGGTGTCATCGCATCGGTAACGGAACCTTTCTGTGGCAGTTGCACCCGACTTCGTCTCACTGCCGACGGAAAACTGGTAACTTGTCTTTTTTCCCAGCAAGGACAGGACGTCAAGGCTTTGCTGCGCGGTGGTGCAAAAGACGATGAGCTGCGCACTTTCCTGAGTTCCATTTGGCAGAAGCGGAGCGATCGCTATTCGATGGATCGCCTCGATGCGCTAAAATCCGCCAAGTACGATCCCGCCAATCATCGTAAGATCGAGATGATTTCACTCGGTGGGTGAGACCGCCTTACTGTCATTCCTTGGGCAGCAATCCGCGTTTTTCTAAGTCTGCGCGCGCCTCCGGACTCAATCTCTCCAGCGGCACAAAGCCACGATCCTGGCAAGCTCGCGCGCAACTATCGACAAAACTTTCCGTAAAAAGCTGTCCAAAACCATAGCTCGATCCGCCGCAATCAGCGGTTGCGCCGGTCTGCGGCTGGATCATTTTCACGGTTTGGCTGGTGCAAGCAGAAAGCGCCAGCAAAAATCCGGCGAAGAGAATCATGTGATTGCGGCACCTAGCGAATTTCATTTATCTCACCTCCTCGTATTACCTAGTCCTGCATGGTTGTTACCGCGTAGGCTCATGCACTGGGACAAAAAGACATGGCATCGCAAG
>DATBEY010000438.1:0-4977 GCA_036558765.1 Binatia bacterium
GGCAAAGCATTCCTCCAAAGGCTGGCGAAGCGGCTTGATATTTCGCTCCCTCGGGAGATGCATTTTGAGGACGACCGTTCGCCGGGGTAATTGCGAATTTCCTCCAGCGGCCGAGCGTCAGATCCCTAAATGGTCCTGCAGTAACTCTGGCCGATTGCGGAGGTCGTCGCTCCCGCCTTCGAAAACGACCCGGCCCTTGACGAGAATGATGGTGCGGTCGGTGAGTGCTGACAGCGCGGCGAAATTTTTATCGACGATGAGCGCGGCGATCCCGCCTTCGCGTACGGTTCCTAGAAGGCGCCAGATGTCGCGCGCGACCAGCGGCGCAAGACCCTCGGTTGCTTCGTCAAGAATCAGCAAGTTCGGCTGAGTCATGAGCGCCCGACCGATGGAGAGCATCTGCTGCTCACCGCCGGAAAGCTGTTGCCCGCCGTGTGATAGCCGCTCCGCCAGCCGTGGAAATGTTTCCAGTACGCGCTCGTAGGTCCAGCCGCTGTTTCCGTTCGCTGGAGGTCGCGCGGCCATCAGAAGGTTCTCTCTGACTGTCAGATTCGGAAAAATTCCGCGGCCTTCAGGAACATAGGCGATGCCTTGACGGGCAATTAAATGCGGCTCTGCATCGGTCATGACGCGACCGTTGACCCGAACTTCGCCACGCCGCGGTTTGACGTGCCCAAGCAAAGCGCGAATCAGCGTGGTCTTGCCCATACCGTTTCGCCCCATTAGCCCGACTGCTTCACCGGCGCGCACTAGAAAATCGACGCCATGAAGAATATGGCTCGCGCCATAGTAGACGTGAAGCTCGCGCGCATCGATAATGGGCGTATTATTCATGGCAAGTTGTCTGCAGCACCAAGGTAGGCGTTCTGAACGTCGAGATTGGCGCGAATCTCACTGGGAGCGCCGGTAACGAGCACTTTGCCGTTAACCATGACGGTCAGAACGTTAGCCAACTGAAACACTGCATCCATGTCATGCTCGACCAACAACACCGCGTGGGTGTTGGCCAGGCGGGCGATGACCGCGATCATCCTCTGAGACTCTTCCGCGCCCATGCCGGCGAGCGGTTCGTCGAGCAACAGAAGCTCGGGCTCGGTCGCAAGGCACATGGCGATTTCCAGTTGGCGCTGCTCGCCGTGGCTCAACGTCGATGCAATCTCATCCCCGCGCTCGATCAATTCCGCCGCGACCAGCGCGCCGCGCGCTTTTTCAAGCTGCGCGTGATCGGACATAGCATCGCGCCACCAATGGAGTGGCCGCTGGGAGCGGGATTGCGCCGCCAGACGACAATTCTCCAGCGCCGTGAAACTGAGAAAGACATTCGTCTTCTGGTAGCTCCGTCCGACACCCATGCGCGAACGCTTGTCGGGCGGGAGGTGCGTGATGTCTTGGCTGCAATAGAAAATGGTTCCGGAGCTCGCTGGCAAATCGCCGGACAAAAGATTGATGAGCGTTGTTTTGCCGGCGCCATTGGGACCGATGACCGCATGAAGTGCGCCCCTCTGCACTTCGAGCGAGACATCGTCGACTGCGGCCAGGCCGCCAAAGTTTCTGCGCAGGCCGCGCACTTCTAGTACCGTTTCGCCGATCATTTGCGGTTCACGGAATTGGCGTTTGCCGCCGGTACGAATAGCGGCGTAGAGCGACGTCGAAGATGCCGCCGATGCCACGGGGAAACATGAGCACGATGACCACGATTAACGAGCCCATTGCCAATTGCCAGTGCTTGGCAAACGCGCCGACGATTGCCGGGGCGGAAAGAATTTCTTGCAAAAGCACGTACGCTAATGCACCGAGGACAGCGCCGTGCAGCCGCCCCATACCGCCCAAGATAACCATCATGAGCACGGTGCCGGATTGCTGCCAGGTAAGAATATCGGGGTTCACAAAGCCGAACTGGCAGGCGGCCAGATAACCGGCAAGCCCAGCGAGCGCGCCGGCAATCACAAAAGCGCCGAGCTTGTAACCGAACGTTGGAAAACCGATGGAGCGCATGCGCTGCTCGTTAAGATGAATACCGGCCAGGGCACGGCCAAACGGCGCGTGCAAAATTCGTTTGAGCAGGCCATAAACGACGATCAAAAGAATCAGCACGAAATAATAAAACTGCAGCGGGCTTTCGAGATCGAGGGGCTTGAATCCGGCGATGGTCAGCTCGGGGCGCACATAGATGTAGATGCCATCGGAGCCGCCCCCCAACGGGGTGTCGTGAAAAACCGAGTAGAGCATCTGTGCGAATGCGAGGGTTACCATGATGAAGTAAACCCCAGTGGTGCGCAGCACAAAAAAACCGATGATCAGAGCAGCAAAAGCCGCGGTGCCAATAGACAGCGGCAGCGTCAGCCATAGATTGGCCGCTTCATATTTGGGCGAGATCAGTGCTAGCGCGTAAGCTGCCAAGCCGAAATACGCAGCGTGGCCAAAGCTCACCAAACCCGTGTGGCCGACCAGCAGGTCGAGACTTAGAGCAAAGATAGCCATGATCAAAATCTTGGCGCCGAGCTGGATATAGAACGTCGAGCCCGTGAGCGGAAACAGCGCGAGCAACACCAAAGCGATAAAGAGCAGTGGACGCGGCAGAGTGATCGGGATCACGTGGGTGTCACGCTCTATTGGCAATGCCCTGAGGGCGCCACAGGAGAATCAACGCCATCACCAGATAAACCGCGACCGCCGAATATTCCGCGGCGATCACCTTGCCGAGGGTGTCGGCAAGACCGATGGCCAAGGACGCGATCATCGCGCCGTTGATCGATCCGATGCCGCCGATCACGACGACGACGAAGCAAATAATCAGGATCTGATTGCCCATCCCCGGGAAGACCGACGAAATCGGCGCGGCCACCGCGCCCGCGACACCCGCCAGCGCCGTACCGACGGCAAACACCCATGCGAATAGTAGGGGAACGTTGACGCCTAAGGAGGCTGCCATCTCGCGGTTGCTGTTGCCGGCGCGAATCATCATGCCAATGCGGGTTTTGTAAATTACCCAATAAAGTAGCGCAGCGATGATCAGGCACACGCCGGTGACGAACAGGCGATAAACCGGATAGGACAAAGTATCGGTGAGAGGGATGGAGTAATTGAGCGCAGCGGGAATTGTCACGCCATGGACATCGTTGCCGAACAAGATACTGCGCAATTCTTCAAAGATAAGGATCAAGCCGAAAGTAATCAATACTTGATAGAGATGATCGCGCCGGTAAAGCCGGCTGATGATCGTGGTCTCTAACAGACCGCCAATCCCCAGACTGATGACGGTGCCAATCGGAATCGCCAACCAAAGATTGCCAGTGAGTTTGGCGAGCCAATAGGCGAGGTAGGCGCCGACCATATAAAAACTGCCGTGAGCGAGGTTGATGACGCCCATGATGCCGAAGATCAACGTCAGGCCGCTCGATAATAAGAATAGTAGGAGACCGTATTGGGCCGCGTTCAATAATTGGATCAAATAAAACATGGTTGAATCCGTTCAAAAGTTCAAAACGTTCAAGCCGTCGGATATTGGATCGGATTCGGAAACAATTTGAACGACTCGAACTCTTTGAACGATTAGAACACGGCGTCCGAGCCGCTACATCTTGCATCCGCGAGCCGGATCAGCGAGGGCCTTATGGGCGACGCTCACGAGCTTGTTTTCACGCCCAACGACTTTTCGGAGATAAATGTCCTGGACGGGATTGTGTGCCTTCGACATTGTCCAGGCGCCGCGCGGACTATCGATTTTTGTTTTTTCCATAGCTGCGACGATCTCTTTTCGCTTGGAGATGTCGCCTTTGACGGCCTCTAGTCCGGAAGCAAGCAGCAGAGCGGCATCGTAGCCTTGGACCGCGTATACGTCGGGTGCAAAAGTATAGGCCTTAGAGTAGGCGCTACGAAACTCGCGATCACGTTTTGTATTCAAACCATCGGCGTAGTGAAGCGTTGTTTCCAGGCCTTGCGCCGCTTCTTCTGTCGCCTCGAGCACGCCGTCGGTAAGAAAGCCGGAGCCGAATAGCGGAATGGTTTTCCTCAGTCCGGCCGCCGTGTAGTCCCTGATTAACTTGGCGGCACCGCCCCCGGCAAAAAACACAAACACCGCATCAGGCTTGATAGAAGCGATTTCGGTGAGCAGCGCCTGGAACTCGACGTTTGGAAACGGAATCCAGAGGCCGCGGACCGATTTCCCGCCGGCTTTGATGAATCCCTCGGTAAAGCCGGCTACGGCTTCTTCGCCTGCACCGTATTTCCAGGCAAAAGAGATGACGTTGCGGATGCCGCGGTCTGCGAGCACCTTGCCCATAGGGAAAGAAGGCTGCCAATTGGAAAACGACGTGCGAAAAATATTCGGGGCGCAGAGTGCGCCGGTGGCGGCATCGAGTCCGGCATTGGGAATAATCAGCAGCGTATTGTTTTCTCTCGCGATCTTGACCATGCCCATTTGCACGCCGCTGTGCACTGTGCCCACCAGCACGTCGACTTTGTCCCGCTGGACCAGCTTATTGGTATTCTCGGGCGCCTTGGCGGGCTCGGCTTCGTCGTCGACGGTGAAGTATTCCAATTCCCGGCCGCCCAGTCTGCCGCCTTTCTCCGCGACGGCCAATTTGAACCCGTTGGTAATCGCGGTTCCAAGTTGGGCGTAAGTTCCCGTATAGGGAAGCATCAAACCGATGCGAATTTTTTGCGTTTGTGCCGACGCCGAGGGGCTCCGGGCGAGCGTGCCGGCGATGAGCAAAGCCATCGCCGACCAGAACTTTCCTAAATTGATTGTGTGATTGAGCCTCATCTATCCTCCAGATCGGGCGCAGCATGCTGCGCGCCTACGACTTAAACTTTATTGCGCAGCTTGAAGCGTTGAATCTTCCCTGTCGCCGTTTTAGGCAAGTCGGCGACGAATTCGATCCAGCGAGGGTATTTATACGGGGCGAGCCGGCTTTTGACATGTTGTTGCAGTGCTGCCGCCAGCTCCGGGGTGTGTTTTACGTCAGGGCGAAGAAC
>DATBEY010000439.1:0-7173 GCA_036558765.1 Binatia bacterium
CAGGCAACCCTCGACGAGATTGCCAAAACCGATGCGCGGGCGAAACAAATTAAAGCCGAGCAGTTGATCGATCGGCGTTTTCTCGTCGAGATGGAGAAGGACGGCACCTTCGAGCGGCTGGGATTGAAATGAGTTGCCTAGGCGTGCGCGTCGTTATCGGGCTAAACCCCGGACGAAGGACTCTAAACGTTAGACTGAACCTAACCCCACCACCTTCGCAGGGTTCTTCGTGCATACCGTATAGAGCTCGTCCTGATTGAGCCCGAACGCTTCCATGTAGCCGCGCACCAGGCGCATGGCTTCCACCGAGTCGGGAAAGAGCGGCTCGCCGGCATCGCTGGACAGCGTGAAGTGCTCGACACCGACTTCGCGAATGGTGTTGTACATGATCTGGGGATCGACGCCGAGCAATGGAGAAAGCTCGTCCCAGGTGAAATTAAAGAGAATGCCTACCGGTGCGAGCTCCTTCATCATCGCCGGCGACACATTCAGGAACGGGCTGAAAGGATGATCGATGACCGCACGCTTGAGGCCCATCTTATCGACTTCCTCCGCGAGCTTGTAAATTTCTTTGTGGGTGGCATGACCGAAAAACAGTGCAACGTCCTGATCCGCGCAAATACGCACGATTTCCTTAACTTCTGATTTGAGCTCGCCGTCATCATCCAAATTATAGTGACCCAGCTCGATAGCTTTATCCCACGGCAGCGGACCGTGCCAGCCATTGGCGTCATTGCGCTCGATGGTGCGGCGATAAGTTCCCACGGTGCTCAGAGTGATGGCATGGTTAAAGACCGGCAACCAGATCGCAACCACGCCTTGCCCGATCATTTCGGCCACCGCTTTCGCCGAAACCGGCGCCGTCTGGCGGCCGCAGACATAACCTGCCCAGCATGTGATCGGGACGACGCCTTCTTTCTCTGCCCAGCGATTCACATCCTCCTGGACATCACGCGCGGCTTTTGCCGGATCGTCGCCCGGAATGCTTTTGAACAGCAGGCCCTTCATCTCTGCGAGTGAGGCGCGGCGCGCGAGATCGTAAGGATCCTGTTGACCTTCGTGAGCATGGCAATGGATATCGATCGCGTCTTTTACTTTGATGTGAGGCGGATGGACGACGCCCGGCTTGTATTGCGTCCGCGCGGCGTACGACGTGACGCAGCGTTCATGGGTCGGGGTGGAAACTAGATTTCTATCCATGGCTCGGTCTCCTTTGCCGGATATAAAGATGTTGCTATAGACGCGGTGAGTTTGTCAAAGGCTGAGGAGAACATTAGCAAGAGGCAATAGTTCCGACGGATAATTCTCGTTGCGCTTTACTTGCGCGCTGGTGTAATTAGGCGCTTGGCGTATTTTATCATCGGGAAATTTTCAAATTAGGAGTCGCTATGAAGACCAATCATTTCCTGAAATCTGCCTGGTTATTTGCAGTGGGACTTGCGGCCATTCTTTGGGCAAACGTGCGGCCATTCGCGGCGGACAAGCTCAATTTGATTTACAGCGCGCGAGTCATGTCGCAGTCCTATCCGTGGATGGCGCAGGATCTGGGGCTCTTCAAAAAATATGATCTGGATGTGCCAGTGGTTTTTGTTACGCCGGGAGCGCCGTCGGTGGCGGCGATTCTCTCCGGCGACAGCGAAGTCGCCGTGATCGGGGCAGCAAGCATTACCCGTCCATTTGTGCAAGGAAACAAAGATCCGGTATTGATAGCCGGCATCAAAAGCTTGCTGACTCACAGCATCATTGCGAAGCCGGATATTACGCGTCCTGAGCAGCTCAAAGGAAAACGCATCGGCGTCTCGCGCATCGGCAGCAACCCGCACTATTTTGCCGTACAAGCGCTGCGTCATTTTGGTATCGATTCACGGGAAGTCAGCTACATCCAGGCGGGTGGCGCACCTGAAACGTTGGCGGCATTGGTCGCACAAGGAATCGACGCTGCAGTTTTGACCGTTCCGACGGACGCGCAAGCGCTCAAACTAGGTTATCACTATGTGATCTATGGTCCCGATCTGAAAATCGCCTACGCGGCGACAACCATCACTACGCGACGATCGATCATCGCCAAACGCGGGCCGGTGCTCGCCCGGTTCATGCGTGCGATGGCGGAGGCCGCCAAGATCATGCATACCGACAAGGATTCGACTTTCAAGATCCTCGGAAAATATCTCCGTATCGATGATCGAGCTTTGCTCGATGCAAGCTATAACGTTGAAATCAAAGCGCTGGAGCCGCGACTCGCGCTAAAGCCGGAAGGCATTCAATCAACTCTCGATGAAATCGCTCCAACGGAGCCGCGGGCAAAAACAGTGAAGCCCCAGGAAATGATCGATACGAGGTATCTTGACGAGATGGAGAAGAGTGGATTTTTCGATCAGATATGGGGACGGAAGTAGGCTCAGTGGATATAAGATAAGTCGATGCGAAGCCGATGACAACGGGCAGCGCGCATTACCTGGCGCTGCCCGTTTTGCTGACGAACGCGGTGATTACGCTTGCTGCACTGCCGTTAACTTCCAACTGTTCGGCCCGACGGGGCGGCTGAATGTCCAATACTCTGCAAACTCGATCGCTTCGGTATTGCTGCCGCTCACAACGTTGCCGGTTCGCGCATCGACGGTGTAATCGAGCAAATTAGCGTGCAGGCGAACCGTGATGAAATCGGCGCCGTTTTCCGTCCAAGCTTCGGTGATCTCGCTTTCACGCAGAGCGATATTCTCCATGCGATTTTGCTGTCCGCGGGCACGCTGCTGGTTCAGTTCGTCAGACCACGACTGCATCAGTTCCGACCCGCAAAGAGCAGAAAGCGTTGTCGTATCCTGCTTGTTCCAGGCACCTTGGATTTTAAAGAAAAGATCCTGCGCCGTCTTGAGAAAACGATCCGGATCGAAAGTCCGATCCATCATGGTCAAAGAGCGATAGTCTATCCCTGGGTTGGTCGACGGCGTATCTTCGAATGACGCCGTACGCGCCGGGAATTCCGCTGTGCCTTGGTACTGCATCGGTTGATAGGCCGGTGCTCCCGCAGGACGACGAAATTTCTGCAACAGAAAATAGCCGAGCCCCGCGAGCAAGAGAATCTCGATCAGACCAAAGCCGCTTCCACCAAAACCGCCAAATCCGGCGTTGGCAATCCCGGAAAACAGCATCGAGCCCAGAAATCCGCCCAACATCGCGGTACCGAGCCCGCGCATAAAGCCGCCGCTCGCAGGTGCATAGGGAGCAGGTTGTTGTGGTGGCGGAGTCGCTTCTCGTCTAGGTGAAGTTGGCTGAGCCGGACGCGCCGGAGCTTGATAACTTCGCGAACCACGAAAACCGCCCGAGCGGCCACCGCCGGCCCGTGCCTCGGCGCACTGCTCCAGGATCATTTGCGAAAGCCCGAAGATGGCAAAAAGACCCAGCGCCGCAATGAAAATCTTTCGTCCGGAGATCAGCATAGAGTGCCTCCTGATGAGCCGAAGTGTAGGCTCAAGAACGCTAATGTCAATATACCCGAAAACGTTTGACCGCTTGTGGCCGATTCTCATATGTAATGAAAGCCAAACGGTGGTTAGCCCCGGGCGAGGGATCCGAAGGTCCTCGGACTCCAAATCAGGAGGAAAGCATGGCTCATATCCTTTTATGCATATTGGTATTTCTCAGCTCGCTTTGGATGGCTTTCACTCCGAGATTCGCGCTCGCCCAAACCAAGATTACCGTTGGCGTTGCCGCGATGAGTCCGCGAACGATCCCACTTCTGGTCGCGCAAGAACAAGGGTTGTTTACCAAGCACGGCATTGACGCGCGCATTGTGCTGATCAAAGGCGCGCCGACCTTGGTGGCGAGTCTCATCTCCGGAGATATTGAAATTGGCTACACCGGCGGGACCGCGGTGCTAGGCGCGGCATCGCAAGGTCTTTACCTAAGGATCCTTTCGTCGGTTTCCAGCAAGCTCACGCACAGCATCATCATCCATCCCAGCTTGAAAACGTCGGAGCAGTTGCGCGGCAAACGTTTTGGTATTCAGAGCATTGGCGGCACGACGTGGATGCACACGATTCTCGGACTGGAGCACATCGGTCTCGACGTTAAACGCGATAACATACAGTTGCTCGTGATCGGCGACTCGGTGCTGATCGGTCAGTCGCTCGAAGCTGGAAGAATCGACGCCGCTGTGCTCGATGGTGCCTTGATGCGCCGCCTTAAAAGCAAAGGCTTTTATGTCATTGCCGACCTGATGCCGGCCAATATTCCGATGCTCAATCAGGCGATCGTTGTCAGCCAGGAGTTTTTACAAAAACGGACAGAGCTGGCGGAAAAGATTCTCATGGCGCTGGTGGAGAGTCTCGCCTATACACTTGCGCCCCAAAACAAGAATGTCGTGACGAAGACGATGATGACGCGCTTTCACATCAGCGACTCGATCGTGGCCGAGGAAGGCTATCAGGATCTGCTCGTGAGCGTCGAGCGCAAACCGTTTCCATCGCTGGAAGCCATGCGCAACATCCGCCGGCTCATGGCCGTGCAAAATCCCAAGGCAGCCAATGTAAAAGTTGAAGAGTTGATCGACGCGCGGCTGATTCGCAAGCTCGACGAGAACGGGTACATCGATAAAATCGCGGCGAATTACGGTCTCAAGTAGAACTGGCAAGGAAAGATCGAAACCCCACACGTCACCTAACGCGCCGCCGGGCGGGATTCGGCCAGCGCGTGCGGGATGCGTTCCCGCTGCACCCATTCCAACGCAATAATGACGGCGCCAAGAGCAAAGCCGACAAGATCGGCGAGCATGAGAAGACTGCTGGTAGACGGCAGTAGCAGCAGGAGCGCCGCGAGCCATAAGAGCCCACGCTTGCTCCAACTGATCGGGCGAAACAAATAGCCGGCGCATCCTGCCGCGAGAAGAGCGATGCCGATCGCTGCCGTCAGTACGGCAATGATAATTTCGTTGACGCTGCCAACCAAGATCAGTGCGGGCTGATACGCAAAGATGAACGGAACCACGTAGGCCGCAATCGCGAGGCGCATCCCGGTCCAACCGGTCTTCCAGAAATTTGCCTTGGCAATCGCCGCGGCGACATAAACCGGCAGGCAATCGGGAGGGGTAATCAACGAAATCATGCCGAAGTAGAAAAGAAAAAGATGCGCCGCCAGCGGTAAGACACCAACCTGCACCAGCGCAGGCGCCGCAAGCACGGCCAGCATGATGTAGACAACCGTGGTCGGGAGTGGCAACCCTAAAAAAAGACAGCCGAGAGCCGTAAGAATCAAAAGAAGCAAAGCATGTCCACCGGAGATCGTCACCAACATCATGGAAAGTTTGAATGCAATTGCAGAAAGCTGCAAAGCGCCGATCACCAAACCGGCGAGCGCGACAATGGCGATAATGTCGAGCATGGTTCTGCCAGTTTCATGGATACTGTTGAGTATGCCCTGGAACGTCGGCCGGGTGTCTTTCTGTAGTGCGCCGACAACGAATACGGCAATCACCGCCGCCATGCCCGATTTAGCTGCGTCCCAGTCCTCGATCATTAGCGCGTAAATCAGGATCACCAGCGGAATCGTGAAAATCCACCCGCGCCGCATCACATCGCGGAGTTTCGGAATTTGATCGGCCGGAAGGCCGGCGCTGCCGTTCTTGGCTGCTTCCAGATCCACCTGGACAAACAAGGCGAGATAGTAAAGGCAGGCCGGAATCGCAGCAGCCAGGGCCACCTGACCATAGGTGATGTTGAGGAACTCAGCGATCAGGAATGCCGCAGCACCCATGACCGGCGGCATAATCTGTCCGCCCGTGGACGCTACTGCTTCGATGGCGGCCGACATATGAGGGGCATAGCCGCTGCGCTTCATCATGGGAATGCTGATGGCGCCGTTAACCGCAACGTTGGCGACGGCGCTTCCGGAAACCATGCCGAAGAGTCCGGATGAGACGATGGAAACTTTCGCCGATCCGCCCCGGTATCGCCCCATGGCGATCAAGGCAAGGTCAATGAGAAATTTGTCACCCCGAACAGCGTAGAGCGCTTGACCAAAAAAAATAAAGGCGACCAAAACGGTCGCTGCGACATCGAGCGGCACGCCGAAAATACCACCGGAGTCGAGATAAAGATAAGTTGCGATCCGAGCCCACGATGATCCCTTGGCGTAGAGCAAACCGGGAAACACGAACGCGAACTTGGCATAAATTACACATGCCAATGCGATCCATGCGAGCGTGCCGCCGGCCACGCGACGGGCGGCTTCAAGCACGAGCAAAACCGCTAGACCGCCAAGGATCCAACGCTCGGGACTCAGCTCCGCCAGTCGGTAAGCGATGATGGGATAAAAGACGGCGACATACAGGCCGACAACCATACCGGCCAAAGCGAAAAACCAATCGAACCAAGGCACTCGTTCGCCGCTCTCCTTAGGATACGCTTTGACCGCCACGAAGATGCTTGCGAGCCCCAGCGCGAGAAACAATCCGAGATATTGTTGATTGAAAAAAGTCCAGGGAAGATAGTGTTGTACACCCAAACCCCAAAGCGACCCCAAAATGGTGACACCGCCGAAAAGCAATCTTTCAAGCACGCGAGCGGAGCCGCTCAGTGCGCGAAACTTTGTCGGGGACGAACCGGTGTCATCACTCATTAAAAAGAACCAAAGCGTTTTGATTGTTCAATCGCTTGCTCCGTGCAAATTGGTTAAGCCGCTCGAACTCGGATTGAACGACAAGCCAGAGCTATTTTGCGTAAACTTGACCTCGGACATGGAGCTCCAGACCGAGCTTTAGGGATTTATCCCGAGCAGCTTCTTTTGTGCTTCGTCCATTTTTCCCGACCAGACGCCATTTTCCTTGAAGAAGCGCGCTGCCGCAGGATGATAGGGGAGCGTAACCTCTGGATCGACGGCGCGCGCCTTGGTCCACTCCGCAAAGCTGGGATGGAATTGCGGCAGTTTCTCGACATTAACCCAGATGGCTTGGAGGACGTTGCGCACGACGGGATCGGGCAGTGTCTTGGGACCGACAAGATAAATATCATAGGTATAGGTGCAGGTGTCTTCGACGATACCGGTGGATGAGCCGGCTTTGACAACCGAAAGGTAATAACCAGGGACGGCTTTTTTGATGCGCGCTTCGCCCTGCTTGGAACAGTCGAGGGGGAGATATCGAATGCCGATTGCGGCGTCGGCTTCCTTTACCTTCGCCGT
>DATBEY010000440.1:0-5535 GCA_036558765.1 Binatia bacterium
CCCAGTCGTCGATCTCTGCTCCGGTTCGGAAACACGATCGTGAAGTACTCATGCAATGCGCCGACCGTCACAATAAAAAAAACTGCGGCAAACAACCATGGTGGGCTCCAGCCAACAAGAAGCACCAACAATGGCAGGCCGAGCGCTGCCGTTAAAACTCTGGAGCTAAGATTGCCGTCCACCGGCACCTAATCGAAGAGTGGAATCCTCGATCTGTTCGTCCGTTCGACCAAATCTGCGCCGCCGACGCTGATAGTCCAGCAACGCTTGAAGATATTCCCGCTCCCGAAAATCAGGCCATAGCGTCGGCGTCATGTAAAGCTCGCTGTAGGCAACCTGCCAGAGGTAAAAATTACTGATGCGCATTTCGCCGCTTGTGCGGATCAATAGATCCGGGTCCGGTATTCCGCAGGTGTCCAGGTGTGCCGCAATGGTCTGTTCATCAATGTTCTGGGGATCGATTTTGCGGTCGCGCGCTAGAATTGCCAGCTCTCTTGCCATCCGGACAACTTCGTCTCGGCCGCTGTAGCTAAGGGCGAGGATTACCGTCATACGTTGATTCTCGCGCGTCTCTTCAATGACCTTTTCCAAGATCGTGCGAACATTGCCCGGCAGTCGTGATCGATCACCGATCGCCAGTAAACGAATGCCATAGCGCATCATTTTCGCCTGCTCCGCCGCTAGATAGTGTTCTAACAGCCCCATTAAGGCGTCGACCTCATCGTGAGGACGAAACCAATTCTCGGTAGAAAATGCGTAAAGCGATAAATAACGAATGCCGATTTTTCGGCTCATCTCGACAATCACTCGAACCGAAGTCTTGCCGCGTCGATGGCCTTCGATCCGGTTCTTACCGCGCAGTTTCGCCCATCGTCCGTTGCCGTCCATAATAATGGCGACGTGTTTCGGCAGGCGCGATTTATCTAAATCCTGTAGCTCCATTGCTGACTGAGTTCGCTCGCTGGCATCGGGCGAGAAGCGCTCTCGAGGGAAATTCGGTTTCAAACAGGAAGGACAAAGGATTGATAGCTCGCAGGCCCGGGATTAGACCGCCATGACTTCTTCTTCTTTGGCCTTAACGGTCTTGTCGATTCGACCGATGAAATCATCGGTAATTTTTTGTATGCGCTCGTGACCGTGCTTTGAATCGTCCGCGGTAATCTCCTTCTTTTTTTCGGCCTCCTTCAAGTGCTCAATCGCCACGCGGCGATGATTGCGCACCGACACCCGGTACTCTTCGGCAATTTTCTTGACGTGCTTGACGAGTTCTTTGCGCCGCTCCTCGGTGAGCTGAGGGATCGGAATCCGGATAACTTTCCCGTCATTGCTGGGCGTCAGACCGAGATCCGACTTAAGAATCGCTTTCTCAATTTCGCCCATAGCGCCGCGATCGAAGGGCTGAATGATCAAAAGTCTTGGCTCAGGCGCGCTCAAGGTCGCGAGCTGGATCAATGGTGTCGTCGCTCCGTAGTAGTCCACCGTGATATGCTCCAGCAAACCGGTGGAAGCGCGACCCGTGCGAATTTTTCCCAACTCTTTCCTGAGAGCGCTTACCGAACCATCCATTTCCTTTTGTAATTGGGTAAAAATAGCTTCATTCATCGCTTTCCTCCGCTCACCAGAGTGCCAATTGGTTCGCCGGAAACGACTCGTTTGATATTACCCTTTTCCATCAAATTAAAGACAATAATCGGCAAATTGTTGTCCATGCAAAGGGAAATCGCCGTCGAATCCATGACCTTGAGCTCACGGTTCAAGACTTCGATATAGCTAAGCTCATCGAATTTTTGCGCTCCCTCGATCTTGAACGGATCAGCGTCGTAGACGCCGTCGACCTTGGTGGCCTTGAGAATGACCTCAGCGCCTACTTCCATCGCCCGCAAGCTCGCCGTCGTATCGGTGGTGAAATAAGGATTGCCGGTGCCACCGGCGAAGATGACCACCCTGCCCTTTTCCAAATGCCGAGTAGCACGGCGTCTGATGTAAGGTTCGGCAACCTGTCGCATCTCGATCGCCGAGAGCACTCGAGTCGAGACGCCAAGCTTTTCGAGCGCATCCTGGAGGGCAAGGCTATTGATGACCGTGGCGAGCATACCCATGGTATCGGCGCTCGCCCGATCCATGCCGATCTCACTGGCAACTGCGCCGCGAAAAATATTGCCGCCGCCGATCACCAAAGCGAGCTCGCACCCGAGCTCCTTAACTTCCTTAATTTCTTGCGCGAACGCCTTGACCGTATTGCCATCGATCCCGAAATTCAGGGGCCCGGCAAATACCTCACCGGTGACTTTAAGAATGATTCTCTTGTACTTCGGGGCGCCGTTGTCCATGGAACTTTCCGGTGCCGCCTACTCCTTTGTTATTGCCTCACCCAAATGGTATCTCGCGAACCGACGGATCTGAATATTTTCTCCGAGGCGCGCGACGGCATCGTTGACAACATCGCCGACCTTTTTGTCGGGATCCTTGATGAACGCTTGCTCTAACAAACACACTTCCGAGTAAAATCGTTCGATTTTCCCATCGACAATTTTATCGACGACTTTCTCCGGTTTTCCGGTTTCGCGAGCCTGCTGACGGTAAATGCTTTTCTCCTTTTCGAGATGCTCAGACGAGACTTCCTCCCGCTTCACATAATGAGGATTGGCCGCCGCCACCTGCATCGCGATGTCCTTTACCAGCATCTGAAACTCCGCAGTGCGCGCGACAAAATCGGTCTCGCAATTGATTTCGACCAGGACGCCGATTTTGCCTCCCGGATGGACATAGGCACCTACCGCGCCGTCCGCAGCGACGCGGTCGGCCTTCTTCGCCGCTGCGGCTAAACCCTTCTGGCGCAAATAGTCGATGGCTCTTTGCAAGTCGCCGCCGCTCTCGCCGAGGGCTTTTTTACAGTCCATCATGCCCGCCCCGGTTTTGTCCCGGAGTTCTTTCACAGCGCTTGCGCTGATTTCCATTTAAACTCCTGCGGCGGCCGAGAATTCATTTACGTTAGGCGTCTCGGCGCGTTCGTCTTCCTTTCTCTTGGTCAAAGATTGCTCGTAGAGCGCCCGGCCTTCATTGATAGCGTCAGCAACCGCAGAACAAAACAACCGTATTGCGCGGATGGCGTCATCGTTTCCCGGAACTTTGTAATCGACCATGTCGGGGTCGCAATTGGTATCGATCACCGAGATCACCGGAATTCCGAGTTTACGGGCTTCCTTTACAGCGATCTCCTCCTGCTTCGGATCGATGACGAAGATTGCATCGGGAAGCTTACGCATCGATTTAATACCGCCAAGAGCTTGTTCGAGCTTAGCTTTCTCCCGCTTCAGCCCCAACATCTCCTTTTTGGTCAATGCCTCGACTATCTTAGGGTCACTTTCCATCTCCTCGAGTTTGCGCAAACGTTCGATACTTTGGCGGATCGTGGAAAAATTTGTCAGGGTGCCGCCAAGCCACCGATTATGGACATAATACATGTTACAGCGCTCGGCTTCTTCACGAATGGCGTCCTGGGCCTGCTTCTTGGTACCAACGAAAAGGACATGTCCCCCGGAGGTCGCCAAATCGCGCACCACCGCTTCCAGTTCTTTGAACATGGTAACGGTTTGCTGCAGATCGATGATATGAATCCCGTTTCGTGCTCCGAAAATGTACGGTTTCATTTTCGGATTCCAGCGGCTGGTCTGGTGTCCGAAGTGCACACCCGCTTCAAGTAGTTGTTTCATGGAAATATCGCTCATGCTTTTCTCCTCTGGTTTTCCTCCCTTTCGTCATTTCCTCACCGGACCCGAAGGCACCTCGATGGGGATCAGTAAAGGTGTGAATTTGTGAACCGGACAGTTCTCGTCAGTCGGCAACTGCCAAACCGCCGCGAACCAAAATCGTCCAAAGACTACGATAACGTTGCGTTATTAACAGAGTTTAGCGGGTGACGCAAGAATGACAGATTGTGGCTGGTTATTGATTCATAGATTCGAGAAATTCCTTGTTGGTTTTAGTGCCGCGCATCTTGTCGAGCAGAAACTCCATGGCTTCAACGACGCTAAGTTGCGACAAAACTTTCCGCAAAATCCAGATGCGATTGAGATCCTCGCGGGCGATCAGTAATTCCTCTTTACGCGTTCCCGACTTATTAATGTCGATCGCTGGGAACACTCGCTTATCCATTAAGCGGCGGTCGAGATGAACCTCCATATTGCCGGTGCCTTTGAACTCCTCGAAAATCACCTCATCCATGCGGCTACCGGTATCGATTAACGCCGTGGCAATGATCGTAAGACTGCCGCCATCTTCGATGTTGCGCGCCGCCCCGAAGAACTTTTTCGGTTTGTGCAAGGCGTTGGAATCAACACCGCCCGAAAGAATCTTTCCGCTCGGCGGCACGACCGTATTATAGGCCCGTGCGAGCCGGGTGATACTGTCGAGGAGAATCACCACATCTTTCCCGTGTTCCACCAGACGCTTCGCCTTTTCGATCACCATTTCAGCGACCTGCACGTGGCGGGTGGCGGGCTCGTCGAATGTGGAACTGATGACCTCGCCGTCCACGGAGCGCTGCATGTCGGTAACCTCTTCTGGACGCTCATCGATCAACAAAACTATCAGGATGACCTCTTTATGATTGTGCGCAATCGCTTTCGCGACGTGCTGCAGCATCATCGTTTTGCCGGTGCGGGGAGCTGCCACGATCAAACCGCGCTGTCCCTTGCCGATCGGGGTCAACAGATCAACGATTCGTGTTGTATAGTCATCCGGCTGGCATTCGAGCAGCAGGCGCTGGTTAGGATAAAGCGGCGTTAAGTTATCAAAGAGTATTTTTTCGCGAGCTTTCTCTGGATCTTCAAAGTTGATCGTCTCGACCTTGAGTAGCGCGAAATAGCGTTCGCCTTCCTTGGGTGGGCGAATGTGACCGGAGATAATATCTCCGGTTCGTAAGTTGAAACGACGAATCTGACTGGGAGAAACATAAATATCATCGGGTCCAGGCAGATAGTTGTAATCAGGAGCACGGAGAAAACCGAAGCCATCAGGCAGCGTTTCCAATACTCCTTCGCCGTAGATATGTCCATTCTGCTCGGTTTGCGCTTGCAGAATGGCGAATATCAGTTCCTGCTTGCGCATATTGGCGGCGCCCTCAATATTGAAGTTCTTGCCGATCAGCGCCAGGTCGCTGATCTTTTTCTCCTTGAGCGCTTTGAGGTTTAACCCATTATCTTCCATCGCCTCGGGCTCGGCGGCTCGAGTTCTACCACGAACCATATGCTACTATTCTCCTTTCATCACGTCAGGCCAGCGCCTGCCGGCAACAGCATTAACCAGAGTTGTCGATTTCAAAGCATGCCTGCCACTGCAGCAGTTCAACACGCGCTGAGTTAGGCTTAACAGAGCGACCAACCAACCGATTGGCGCGGTTTCGGCACAGGCATGTCAATGCGACAGGATGTAAGACGCAGTCGAAAATCTCTCTATTAAATCAAGTTCTGAACGCTTATCGCCGGGTGATTTATACTGGGGAATGATTCAAGAATCTGAAAAGATCTGTTCTTA
>DATBEY010000441.1:0-4191 GCA_036558765.1 Binatia bacterium
AGTGTGGCATCGACCTTCGCTCAATCCAAACCGAGCGAATGGGAGCGGATCGTCGAGGCGGCAAAGAAAGAAGGGAAGGTAGTCGCATCAATTCCGCCCAGCCCCGAACTCCGCAAAACCATGGAGCTCGCGTTCACGCGCCGGTACGGCATCGCGACCGAGTTCGTGCCGGCGCGCGGCGGCGCGATTATCCAGCGGATGGTCAGCGAAGCGAAAGCCGGCAAGCAGTATTTCGATTTGCACATCGGTGGCACCGAGTCTGTCGTCACGGGACTCTTGCCGGAAAATATTCTCGAGCCGGTCGAACCGTTTTTGCTTCTGCCCGATGTCAAAGACCCCAAACAGTGGTGGGGCGGCCATATCTATATCGACAATGCGAAACGCTTTGTCTATAACTTTGTCGCCTACCAGACCGTGAGTCTGTGGAGCAATCCGAACGAATACAAGCCGACGGAGTTCAAGTCCTTCGACGATCTGTTGAATCCGAAACTTTACGGCAAGATCGGCATCAGCGATCCGCGCACGCCGGGGTCAGGCTCATCGATGTGGTCTTACATGCACTACATCAAAGGAGAGGATTATTTGCGACGGCTGGTGGCGCAAAAGCTCTTCATCACGCGAGACCTTCGCCTGCTCGCCGAAAATCTCGCGAAGGGTAAAATCGCAGTAACTTCCGGCATCGGATATTCGGAATATTATCCCTTTATCAAAGCTAATCTTCCGGTCGTGGCATTGCCGGTTCCCAAAGAAGGGCTCTACGTAAGCGGCGGCTACGGGCACCTCACGGTCTTCAAGAACCAGCCACACCCCAACGCGGCCAGGGTTTTTATCAACTGGCTATTGAGCCACGACGGTCAAGAGGTTTTCGCGCGCAGTATGGGGGTTGGCACACGACGGCTAGACGTCGAGACGAAGTGGCTCAAAGAATACGGCGTGATCTCGGCGAAGGATTTTTTGACTCTGGATCAATTTTACAAACTGGAAAATCAGTCCGAGGAGAAGATCAATAAGATCAGGGAGCCAGCGGCGGCGGTAGCACGTAAACTGTTGGGAACGTAGCGGACGGGTCTTGGAATGGTGAAGTACCGGAATAGTGAAGTGTTAGTTTCGAAACGCAATAGTCCATCACTCCCATACGCGAATTCTGATCGCGCCTGCGACACCCAGCCGAGCGCGTCGAGACATCGACAATGGGTACCGAGGAAAGATAACCGTGGCATTTGCTGATTTGCGCGAGTGGATCGATGATCTCGACGAACGGAAGGACTTGAAGCGGATCGGCGCCGAAGTCGATTGGAATGAAGAGCTCGGCGCGATTACCCGAGAAGTCTCGAGTCAGTACGGACCGGCGCTGCTGTTCGACAATATCAAAGATCATAAGAACACCTTCTGCCGTCGCCTATTCACGAACGGTACCGGTACCCGCGAGCGAGTTTGCCGCTGCATCGGTGTTCCTGAATTTACGTCCTATCGCGAAATGGTGCCGATCTTCAAAGAGCGGTTTTCCCGCCCTGTGAAACCGATTCGGGTTGGCAACGGCGCTGTCAAAGAAAATCTCTTGCAAGGTGCTGCCATCGATCTCAATGAACTGCCGGTGCCGAAATGGAATCCGCTCGACGGTGGGCGCTACATCATGACTTCGGCAACCGTCGTGACCCGTGATCCCGACAGCGGAATTCTCAACGGTGGCACCTATCGCGGCATGATTACCGGCAAAAACACCATCGGGGTTTTACTCGCGATGACGCAAGGATGGGGCAAGCACTTTAGCAAATACAAAAGCCGCGGACAGGAGATGCCGGTTGCGGTGGTGATCGGCTGGGATCAGAGCTTGTTTCTCGCCGCCTCGACTCCGGTCAATTATCCTGAGTATGAAATGGCGGGATCGCTCCGGGGCGCGCCCGTGGAACTGGTGAAATGCGAATTAAGCGATCTTTTGGTGCCAGCGAGCGCCGAAATCGTGCTCGAGGGCTTTGTCTCGGCTGATCCGACGACTTACACTCTCGAAGGCCCGTTCAGCGAGTACCCGGGTTATTATGGCGGCAGCAAATCGCCGAAACATACGATTCGGGTCGAGTGCATCACGCATCGGAATGATCCGATTTTTCACGGCTGCCTGACCGGCGCCAGTCCCGGGAGAACCAACGAAGGCACAACGTGGACGCCGGCGACTTTCTCGGCGATGGCCTGGCATTATCTCGAGCACTCCGGGGTACCGAATGTCACCGGCGTCTGGCGCGGCAAATGGCCGGAAACGATGCGCGTGCAGATCCGCAAATCGCACCGCGGTCATGCGCAACAAGTCGCGACAGCTCTCTGGGGCTGTCATCTCGGCAATTACGCGGCCAAGCATGTAATCGTCGTGGATGACGATATCGATATTCACGATTGGGAAGCGATCGAGTGGGCTCTCTGCTATCGGGTCAACGCCGGCCTTGGCGACATCTCCTTCTTTGCCGGCACCAGTGGTTCGATGCTCGACCCGAGCGTGCCGCTCGAGGAGCGCAACTCGGTCAAATATGGTCATGGAACTTGGACGCGTGTCTTGATTGACGCCACGATCAACTGGCGGCTCGAGCCTCAGGAGCAATACGGCGGCAATCGCTACCCGGAAGTCGGGACAGCAATTTCATCGGCAATGACAGAGACCCTCAAAAGGAGATGGAGAGAGTATGGATTCTAAAGTCGTCAAGATCGGAACGGCTCGGCCCCGAGGGCGCACTTATTACGAACGTTTTATGGAGAAAGAAGGCGTGCCGATCGTCGATGGCTACGGCGTCACCGATGTTCGGAACGTGTCATTGAAACCGTGGAAGCGATTGGGTTGCGACGGCGCCTATCTGCAAATGCGCGGTCTCGAAGGCATCACGGGTGTATGCGTCGGCAAGTTAGCGGCCGGGGCAGCGACACACCCGGAACGCCATCTCTACGAAAAAATTTTTTACATATTACAGGGTAAGGGCGTGGCGGAAATCCAGCAGCGCGACCGCGTGCCGCAGAGCTTTCTATGGTGTGCTGGAAGCTTGTTCGCGCCACCGATGAATACCCTGCATCGGCTGATCAATTACGGGGAAGAGCCGGCGCTTTTCCTGGCGGTCACCACCGCGCCGATAGCGCTGGATCATTACCACAACGAGGAATTTATATTTAACAGCGATTTTTCCTTCAGCGATCGCTACGACGCAGAGCAAAATTACTTCGAACCCGGCAACGAGCGTTACTTGGCGACCAACAATCGCCAATGGATTTGGGACACGAACTTCATTCCGGATGCGAGCAAAGCGCAGATCGACCTTCAGGAGCAAAAGGGCGCCGGAGTCGCTATCACTCAGTTCGAGATCGCGAACAATACTTTGATCGGCCACCTCGCTGAATGGCCTGTGGGCCGTTACCATAAAGCTCATTTTCATGGCGGCGGCGCGGTTCTGGTCATCCTGCGCTCGGAAGGTTACTCCCTGATGTGGCCCAATCATCTTGGCACGCGACCCTACGAGACCGGTTTCGCCGACCAGGTCGTGCGGATCGACTGGGTACCGGGAAGCGTGTTCAGCCCTCCCACCAATTGGTTTCACCAGCATTTCAACACCGGGAGCGAGCCCGCACTCCAGCTGGCTCTGCGTTGCGGCAGCCAAAAATTTCCTTTAGGCATTCGCGTTGCCGCGATCCGTGCTGGAGTGTATACCTCCGTCAGACAGGGCGGCACGTTGATCGAATACGAGGATGAAGATCCGGCGATCCGAACGACTTACGAGCACGAGCTGGCCAGAAAAGGCATTTCCTTAGATATGAACTACGAGGCGGCCGCTAACGACGATTGACGTCTGGTTTTCTTCTCGTATAACCCATAAACAGCGAGTTTGTAATGAGCGACAAAACTCAAGCGCTTAGGCAGCCCTTGGCCTTTGAACAGCCGTGGCAGCCCGCGCTCTATAAATTCTATTTCCCGTCGCTTTTGATGACCGTCTTGCTATTGGTCGTCGCTTTCCTCGTGCTGACGCCGTTGTGCTTGATGATATTCAACAGTTTTCAAACCGCTCGCCCCGGGCAGCCGATCATGTGGGGCATGGAAGGCTGGGTGAAGGCGTTTACGACACCGGGCATGATCAAGGCGATGACGAACACATTCACGCTAGCGGCGGCGCGTCAAGCGATCGCGTTGTTGGTCGGCGCTTACTTCGCATGGCTCATCGC
>DATBEY010000442.1:0-11288 GCA_036558765.1 Binatia bacterium
CCCTTCGGCGAAGTTGCGCTCGATCAGCGCCGCGAGCCTGGCAAAGAATACGGTTTTCCCGACGCCGATCCGACCATGGGAGCGAAGCAAGAAGAAGCGCAGAAATGGATCAAGAAGCTTTGGGAGTCTAGGGAGAAATAGGATTTGAGTTTCGGGTTCCGTATTTTTGGTCCTAACTCAAAACCCGAAACCCCGAACGCGAAACAATCCAGCCACCACCGTGGAGCGCACACCGGCACTCGACCCATTCAGCATTCCGGGCAGCGTTGCCGCGCCGCGCCTGACCAGAGGTCATTTGATCATGGCGGCGGTCGTCATCACGCTCGGCTACTTTCTAATCTGGCCGGTGCTGTTGCTTCTCATCAATAGTTTCAATGCAGCCAACGACTGGTTCGTGGAACCGCGGCGGTGGGGCACGGATCACTGGGTCAATGCGTTCAATCGTCCGGGATTATTCAAGTCGTTAGGCAACTCGCTGTTGATCTGGGCGTTGTCGGTAGTCGTCAGTTTTCCGATTGGCGTAACGATTGCCTGGATTCTCGCCCGGACCAGGATTCCCTTCAGCCGTGCGCTGGAGTTCTTATTTTGGATTTCGTACATGATCCCGGCGCTGCCGACTACGATCGCATGGATCACGCTGTTGGATCCCGACATCGGCATGATCAACGTCGGCCTGAAAGGTTTATTTGGACTGGAGCACGGGCCGTTTAACATTTTCAGCGTACCGGGGATCGTCTGGGCGAATCTGATGGGGCACGGCATCTCGATCAAAGTGATGCTGTTGACGCCTGCCTTTCGCAATATGGATTCGACGCTGGAGGAAGCCGCGCGCGTCGGCGGCGCGAGCAACCTGCGCACGCTTTTCAAAATCACTTTGCCGCTGATGGTCTCGCCGATGATTATGGTCTTGGCGCTGCAGCTGCTGCGGATTTTTCAATCGTTCGAGACGGAGTATTTGCTCGGACTGCCCTTTGAATTTTATGTGTACTCGACCAAAATCTATGCGCTGGTTCGCGACGCGGTGCCCAATTATGGCGAAGCGACGGTACTGGCCAGCGTGACGCTCCTGATCATTGCATTGATCATTCCGCTGCAACGCTGGATTTTAGAGCGGCGCCGCTATACGACGATCTCCGGCAGCTTTCGCCCCGGCCTGATTGATCTCCGGGCATGGAACTATGTGAGTTTCGGCGTGATTGCCTCGTTGCTCATCTTGCTCACAATCGGGCCTCTGGCCATCCTGGTGCTCGGCAGTTTCATGGAGCGGATCGGTTATTTCGCGCTCGGCTTTACCCTCGACAATTGGCGCTTTGTGCTCAGCGATCCGGTATTTGTGAAATCCTTGCGTACGACATTAATTCTCGCCATGAGCGCGGCGCTCATGAGTCCGCTGATCTTTTCCGTGCTGGCTTATCTGCTGGTGCGCACCCGACTCCCCGGCCGCAGCGCTCTAGACTTGATGATCTGGAGCGCGGGCGCCATTCCCGGCATCCTCGCCGGCCTCGGCCTCTTATGGGTTTTCATCGATACTCCAGGACTCAATTTTCTGTTCGGCACCATCTGGGCGCTCATTATCGTCGTTATACTTCAGGGCAAAACCACTGGCGTCAACATCATGAAAGGCGTGCTCGTGCAGGTGGGCTCCGACATGGAAGAAGCTGCACGCGTCTCCGGCGCCGGCTGGCTCCGTACTTATTTCCAGATTTGGCTGCCGCTCTTGATGCCGACGTTGATTTTGCTCGGTGTGATGAATTTCGTCAGCGCTGCAGGAGCGACCGGTAGCATCATCTTGCTCGCCTCCCGCGAAACGATGACCCTTTCGTTGATGGCCTTGGAGCTGTCCACGCCCGCAGTCAACAATCGGGAGGCGGCGAGCATCGTCAGCATCTTTATCATCTTGTTTACCGTCACCGGCGCGGTTCTGGTGCGCTATTTTGGTCGTCGTTTCGGGGTGCACCATGACATGCAGCCGAGCGCCGTCGGTCGTCGTTAGCGGTGCTGTATCTCGAGCGCGTGATTTCATGATGTCGTTGCATTTTCACAGCCGGTGCCTAGGAGTGCGTCACGAGATGCAGACCGGCGCTGTGGTTCGTAACCGGCTATATGACAGTACATACGCTTGACCCTTTTCGAGTCATGATAAAAGCTTTGCTATTTTTTAAGTCAGCCATGAAATTTGTGTCGCAGAGCGTGCTGGCTGTCATTTTCGCAGTGCTGACCTTCGACTCCGTGTCGGGCGCGGCGGAGATCGGGCAGATTAAAAACATCACGGGTCAGGTCTTTCTTCTGCGCAATAACCAGCAGCAGCCAGTGAAGCCCGGCGATATTGTCGAGGAAGCGGACGTCATCAGCACAGGGACTAACGGCTCCTTCGGGATGACTTTGATCGACAACACGCGAATATCTGCCGGTCCCAATAGCCGCATCGAGCTCAAACAGTTTCGCTTCAACCCGACGACTCAGGAAGGAGAATCGCTAACGCAGTTGCATCGCGGCACTCTCGCAATCGTCTCAGGGCAGATCGCCAAGCGTTCGCCGGACGCCATGAAAGTACAAACGCCGACGACGATTCTCGGCGTGCGCGGCACCCGCTTCGCAGTGAAAGTGGAAGAATGATCGTTTTCCATAGAATGACGTGATTTCCGTGAGACGGCTGGTCCTGCACGCTTTGGCGGCCGCGCTTTTTGTTTCCGGTTGCGCGACCGCCAACACCTTCGTGGTTCTGTTGCCCGAAGAAGGCGGCGCGGCGAGCGCCGTGGCCGTCGGTAGCGACAGCCGAAGAGCGGTGCTTGACAAGCCGTACAACACCGCCGCCGTCGATACCCGAGGCGGTATCGAAACAAAAACCATTACCGCTGAGGAGGCAAATCGCACGTTTGCGGAGGCGCTCGCTGCGCAACCGCCGCCACCGCTCAGTTTTACACTTTATTTTGAAACGAATAGCCTTGAAGTGACGCCGTCATCGCGATCCGTCCTAGGCGCGCTTTTGGCTGAAGTGGGCAAACGGCAAGCGGTGGAAGTCCAAGTTACCGGCCATACCGATCGCGTCGGCAGTGAAGCGGATAACGATCGACTATCGCTGCAACGCGCCGAAGCGGTACGCGCCATGCTGATTCAGCGGGGCATCAATTCGAATTTTCTTCGCGCTGTTGGACGCGGCGAACGTGAGCCGCTGATTCCGACTCCCGACGAGCAAGCCGAACCGCGCAACCGACGAGTCGAAGTCATTGTACGGTGATGCGTGGCGCGTAAAGGGTTAGGGTAAAAGGTAAGCCATAACGGCGCTCCTAATTCTTTACTCCCTTACCATTATTTCTGACGAAGCGAATCGCCAGAATCGTTAGATCGTCGGACGGGGGCGCGCCGGCGGTGAAATTCTTGACGTCGTCGTGCAGTTTGCCACAGGCTTGTGCCGCGTCGGCGATCGGCTCTTTGGTGAAACAGTCAAGGACTCTCATGATGCCGTATTGGGCCTGGTCTTGATTTTCCGCCTCGGTCACGCCGTCGGTTACCAAAAGCAAAATATCGCCGGGCTCGAGTTGTATCTTCTGCATCGTGTACGGAAATTGTTCATCGATGCAGAGCGGCGGACCGCCTGCTCCGTCGAGTTCTCGCGGCGGTCCGCTCCGTGGCAACAAAATCGGCGCATTGTGACCCGCATTGCACAGTTCCGCCTCGCCGGAGCGCGCATCAATGACGCCGATAATCGCACTCACAAACATGGCGGCGGGATTTTCCCGAGAGGCCTCGTCGTTGACCAAACGGACCAATTCATTCAATGGCAGATGCTCGCGCCGCGCCAAGCTCTTCGCCAGCGTCTTGGTCAGCGCCATAAATAGCGAGGCGGGAACACCTTTGCCGGAAACGTCGCCGATCATAAAACAGAGGCGATCCTCGTCCAGCATGAAACCGTCATAGAGATCGCCACCGACTTCCTGCGCCGGTTCCAACAGTGCAAAAAAATCCAGCGATCCAGGCAGTCCCTCGATGCTTCGAGGATTGGGCAGCATGCCCATTTGAATTTCCCGCGCCGCCCGCAATTCGCCGGCGACTCGTAAACGCTCGCTGCGCTCCTCTTGCAAAACTGCGGCAAGCTCGCGTCGCCGCCGTTCCGACGCGACAAACCCGGCGAATAGCAGCGACAGAACGACGAGCATGTTTCCGGCTGCTGGAAAACTCGGATCGAGTAAAAAATGCTGCTGCTTGAAGAGCCATAAACTTATAATGACCAAAAGCGCCGCGCCGCCAGCAAAAATCATCATCATGTGTATGGGCCGAAGCTGTGGCAGGAAAAAGATCAGCGGCAAAGCCAGCGCCAAAAGCGCAAGTAATTCCCACCATGCCGCCGCCGGTGGCCGCTGCAAGCGGCTGCCTTCAAGCATATTCTCCACAAGCTGAGCTTGGATCTCGACACCGTCGGTGCGTGAACTTGTCGGCGTCGCCACCGCATCGCTGACGCCGACCGCGGTGGCACCGATAATCGCTACTTGGCCTGCCAACGCGTCCGGCTTGACCTCGCCTTTGAGAATTGCCGCGGCTGAAACTCGTCGAGCTCCATAGACGGGCGAAAAATAAAGCCGCAGGCGGCCATCGATATCGGTACGGATAAGCGAATTGCCGATTTGGACCGCGAATACGCCGCTCGGGTCCGTACGGATGCTGTATTGTTTCTCGCCCGTAGCGACACGCAAGACTTCGAGTGCCAGAGCCGGAGCCGGTGTGCCGTTAACCGCAATCACCAGTGGCGTGGCACGGACCACGCCATCAGCGTCTCGCGTATCGTTAATGTAACCACGTCCTTTTGCGGCCGCTTCAACCTCAGGAAGATTGACCAGCTCTGTCGGAAAAGAGTGAAGATACGGCAGCGGCGAGTCGCCGATGATAATGATCGGCGTCTGTTTGACTGTCGCGCTCAACTTGGAGTTGTCGAGAAGCGCGGCACGCGCGATCACCGATGGAACGTGGCTCAGGGTCTGCGCTAAAATGGCATCATTGGAAGGCAGTGACGCGATGGTCTCCTTTAGAACGGGGCTCAATTCGGGCCGACCGGCTAAAAGGTAGTTTGGAGAAAGATCGTCAGCTTCCGGCATAATGATATCGATTCCGACAGCCAGAGCCCCCAGGCGGTATGTGGCCTCGATCAGCTGGGCTAGCCGGGTACGCGGCCAAGGCCAGCGGCCAAACGCTGTCAAGCTACGCTCGTCGATATCGATGATCACTGCGGGGAAGCGAGAAACCGCGCGCGGGATCAACTGCTGATAGCTATCGAACACGAGATTACGCGGCGCGCTCCAGAATCGATCGCCTGCGGCGACATGAAACAGCACCATCAAGATCAACAACGCGGCGGCCGCGTGGCGTCCTGCGCTGCGACTCAATGGAACCAACAGCGGCCAAAAGCACCAGCCGCGAAAAGAATCTTTGTCGGAATGACCGTCCGCTGTAGCCAAGAGATTACAGATCGATGACGAGCCCGTCGTAAGCGGAGGAGACTCGAAGCGGATGGCCTTCGCCGACGATTTCGGCGTAGCGCCGGGTTTCGCCCAAGATTTTGTGCAGCGTCTCATCGCCGTGAGCGGGTTCATGGTGGAACATGCAGTAGTGCTTCACTCCTGCACGAAGGCAGAGATCGACACCCACGATGTTGCTCGAATGTCCCCAGTCCTCTTTGGAGGTCACCATCTCATTCAGCGAATATTGCGCGTCAAATACGACGAGATCCGCGTCCCGATAGAATTCCACCATGCCTTGAGTTTCGCTTTCCGATTGCAGCTTATGCTCGGCGTCAGTGGAATAGACCAAAGCCTTACCGTGCTGCTCAAAGCGATAGCCGAAGGAGCCCCCAGGATGAGGCTGCAGCTTTAACTTGACTCGCAGTCCATCGATGTCGTGCCAGCGATCCGTGTCCAGATGGACAAAATCGATGGTTGCTCCCAAGTGGTGCCATTGCACAGGGAAACAAGGTGTGGATTGTTGACGGCGAAACGCTTCCTCGAGCACGGCGAGATCGTGGCCGCCGTGAATCCGGATTTTATTCCCCAGAATGTAGGCCGGCATAAAGAATGGAAAGCCCATGATATGATCCCAGTGCACATGGGACATAAAAAAATTATAGGTCTGCGGTTGGCTTGGACCGTGTTTGCGGATGATTTGCTGCCCAAAGGAGCGCAGACCCGAACCCATGTCGCATACGGTATAATGATCACCGCCAATGATCTCGATACAGGATGAGTTGCCGCCATAGGTTGCGCGCGCTGGGAAGTCCAGCTCGGAATCGATGAATCGTTCCACCGCGGCGGCATTGTCGAAGTGCTTGCCATTGGCTTTGAGCAGGGCGTACTTAATTTTTTCGCGAATCGCTGTTCCCTCTGCTGCGACCGGGAGGGAACCCCGTGTACCCCAGAAATGTGCCTGCATAAATTCTCCGGATCGCTCCTCAACTCGCCGCCGAATCGCTGCGCAGTCTCGGCGCGGCGTGGACGATTACGCGTAAGATGTTCCGAAGATCCTCGCGGCGATAAGTCGCGTGGTTGACCAGAGCTCGGAACATCGGCACGCCAATGCCTCCGAGATCGCGGTGATCCAAATCCACCGCCAGATCGGGCATCGGCAAAGCAAGAATATCAAATGGCCGACCATAGTCGATGAACTCGAGCGCCAAGTTCGCGCCGTCGAGTCGCTCGCAGGAAAGCTCTACGTTACCAGGATGATCCCCATAACTATGCCGACAAATATTGGCGACGACTTCCTCCACCATCAGCTCGATTTCGCGCACACGGGCAAGCGAAAACCCCGCTTCGTGGGCTTGTGCGGCGGCGAATTGTGTACACCGTTCCACCGCATCAATCGTCGGTGTTGTTAAATGGCCGCTCATCAGGGTTCCGGCGTTGTCGCTAGCTCTTGTCGTAGGATGCGACGGCCGCCGGAGCGAGCGCCGCCAGTGCTTCGCGCACGCTCGCAAAGGATTCCAGCACCATATCGAAGCGTCCAATCTTGAAAATTTCCTTAATCGTCGGCTGCAAGCCCGCGAGCACCATTTTGCCGGATTGCTTGCGGCAACCCTTCGCGGCAATCATCAAAACGCGCAATCCCGCACTGCTCATATAGTTGACTGCTCCAAGATCGAGCAGCAATTTTTTGGTCTCGCCGGTGCATCCTTCGACGTGAGGCAGCAGGGCGCTGCCGAAAGCCGGCGCCGTTCCGTGGTCGATGCGTCCTGCGATTTCGATCAGCACGACATTGGCGAGGGTTCGTACCTTACATTCCATCTGCGCACCTCGTAAAATTGCCGAATTTCACATGATGGCGCGTTCATGGGTACATCGAGCAGTGGTGACGTAAACTATGACAGTGATGAGAAGGTGTCAATTTACTTGCTAGTGTGCGCTCAGACAAAGTGCAAAATAATGAATGGCTAAACTGCACTAAACGCGCTGTCCGTCATTGCTTTTTTGCTCGGGCTGAAATAATCAGACCTAGCAGAAAAAGGGAGGCTCAGATGGCCGAAACAAACCTTGCCGATGCTCTGATCGAATATCTTAGCTCGAGAGGGGTGGTCAACATTTTTGGCGTACTCGCGCATACCTCGTTTGCGATTGGCGACGCGATCGCAAGACGCCCGCACATGAAGTTTATTAACGCCCAGCATGAGGGCGGTGCAGGAAATATGGCGCTAGGCTATGCACGGGCAACCAAAAAGCCGGCGGTTTGCCTGGTATCTGCCGGCGGCGGAGCCACCAATATCGTTACACCCGTGGCACAAGCTCATAAGGAATCCGTTCCGCTGTTTGTGATCTCCTCGGACATCGATACCGCCGCTGCCGCGAAAAGTCCGTATTCCTCGTTTCATGGAATGGAGCATGTCCGGCTATTTCAGCCGATCACGAAGCAGAGCGCGAAACTCGAGCGCATCGAGGATCTCGGCTCGCTGCTCGAGTCGTTGTTCCGCCAAGCCACGCGCGGCCGGCAGGGACCGGTATTTCTCATCGTTCCCGAGGATTTGCAGCACGCTCGTTTGCCTGAGCCGTTGAGCTTTACCCGAACGGCGGAGCCGGTCGCGCCCGCCATGGACGCCGCCGCGGCACGCGTAGCCGTCGATTTGTTACTCCAAGCGAAGACTCCCGTCGTGTTGGCGGGTACCGGGGTCGACTGGGCCGGCGCGCGTAACGAAGTGCGTGAGTTAGCCGAGCATTTATCGTTGCCGGTAGCGGTGAGCTACACCGCCAAAGGCGTTTTTCCCGAAAATGAGCCGCTGGCGCTCGGCTGCTTAGGTTTCGGCAGCCGTCCCTACGCGCGTAAATTTTTTCAAAATGCCGATCTGATCCTCGCAATCGGGGCGACTTTCAGCGAAGGCACGACAATGCGCTTCGGCCACGAAATCATTCCTGCGAATGCCAAGGTCGTGCAAATCGACATCGATCCCGACGAGCTGGGCAGCAATTATCCGACGGCCCTATCGATTCAGGCTGATGCAAAAGTTGCGTTACGGGCAATTATCGATGAAGTGAAAAAGCGCCAGCCCAAGCCAGCGGCGGACGGTGGGCGAGCAGAAGCGATCAAGGAAGCCAAAGAAGCGTGGAAAAACGAGGTCGGGCGCAAACCGGCCAACAACGGCTTGACTTACGAATCGGTCATGCGCGCGCTCAATGACTTGCTCACGGGCAATGAAATTCTGACCACATCAGGAATGACCGGCGATACTTTGCGCGGCATTGACGCAGTAAATCCGATTATTCATGCCGGCGAGTTCCGCGCCATCGGTACCGCGCTCGCCACAGCCATGGGCGTGAAGCTCGGCCGTCCGGAAGCGCGCGTGATCTGCGTCACCGGCGACGGCTCGTTCATGATGGAGCAGCAGGAGCTTGCCACTGCGGCTTATCATAAAATTCCGATTTTCGTTCTGATCCTACGTAACAATGCGTACGGCGGCATGAAGCGCGATCAGATCAAAAGTTATAACGGACGCATCATCGGCACCGAATTATTCATCCCCGACCTGCCGCGTCTCGCTGAGCTCTACGGCGCTAGAGGCGTCGCCGTGACGAAAAAAGAAGAATTGAAGCCGGTGTTTCAGGAAGCGTTGGCGGCGGATGATTTTGTGGTCGTGGATGTGAAGTTGGATTAGAACGCTCCGGCATGAGCTGCTTGATCGGACATAACCGCTTTGCCGGATGTAAGCCGAATGCAAAAACATAATCTTAAAAACTCTTATGGCCGTTTGATTAAATATAGTCTCGCAAGTTAAGGTAGACTTGATTTAAACGACGTGAATAAGCCAGCTGAACAATTGACCGTTGACTTTGATCCCACGGAGTTCCTTCTAAAAGAGGTCGGTGAGATAACCAATCACCAAACGGACCTCCCGCGAATCGCTAAAGACACAAGGATCGTTTCAGCGATTGAAGCAAAACTGGAGCAGCTTCCGACTCAGCATGATCTTCATCGCAGTGACGCGAGATATATCGAATTTCTGCGACCGGAAAGCGTTCAGCTCGTTGTTACGTCTCCACCCTACTGGACCTTGAAGAACTACAATGTCAGCGACGGACAGATGGGGTTCATAGCCGATTACGAGACGTTTCTGGATGAGCTGGATAAGGTTTGGAGAGTCTGCTTTCAATCTCTTGTGCCAGGTGGTCGTCTGATCTGCGTGGTTGGCGACGTTTGCCTTTCAAGACGCAAGAACAAAGGCGAACACCTAGTTATGCCGCTGCATGCATCGATTCAAGAGCATTGCCGCCGTCTCGGATACAACAATCTTGCACCTATTATTTGGCATAAAATAGCAAATGCAGTTTATGAGGCGACCGGGAACGGTGGCGGTTTCCTCGGCAAACCATACGAGCCGAACAGCGTAATCAAGAACGACATAGAATTTATATTGATGGAACGAAAGCCAGGTGGGTACCGCAGTCCCTCATTGGCAACGCGTATCCTTAGTGTTATTCCGGCCGAACAACACAAGTCTTGGTTTCAGCAGATTTGGACGGGAGTGACGGGTGCTTCAACAAAACTGCATCCTGCACCATACCCGCCGCAACTAGCTGAGCGTCTAATAAGAATGTTCAGCTTCGTTGGTGATACCGTTCTTGATCCGTTCATGGGCACAGGAACCACGAATCTCGCAGCGGCGAAGTGGGGGCGAAATAGTATCGGCGTGGAAGTGGACCCGCATTATTTTGAGATGGCGGTGAACCGCTTGGACACGGAGACGCCAAAGCTAATCACCGACAGAACAATTCGTGTCCACTCGTAATCAATGCTCGACTTTACCAGGGAACTCAGTAAAGCTGTCAAGCATTTTTGGCAGGTTCGCAGTAACCAGAAAGAGCGCCAAGGCAGCAAATCCGGAAAAAAGGATGCTGGTGAACGAAGCTCAGTGACCGGCGGAAAACACGCTGATGGGTTTATAAGACTTATTGCAACGATTGTTAAAGATGCCTCTCTACCAAAGGTCGAGATGCATCTCACGGAAAAGAAGCCGAGAACGCTGCCCGGTTTTTACCGGCCGTGCAAAGAGTGGGATCTTGTTGTTCTCTCTGCTGATACGCTAGTTGCCGTTGTCGAAGTCAAAACTCAGGTCGGTAGTTTTGGAAACAACTTCAACAATCGAGTTGAAGAAGCGCTCGGGAACGCGACCGATTTCTGGGCCGCATACCGCGAAGGCATCTTCAAGCCTTCGCAGAAACCCTGGCTCGGATACTTGTTTATGTTGGAAGAGCGCGAGGCGTCGATCCGGCCAACGAAACCGATAGTCCTTAAGCCTTACAAGGTAGATGAGGCCTTCCAGAAGCGAAGTTACGCGATGCGGTATGAGCTCGTTTGCGAGCGTCTAGTTCGTGACCGGCTCTATGATGCTGCGTGCTTTTTTACCTCGAATCAACAAACGGGGAAACGGGGCGAATATAAAGAGCCTAACGAGGAATTGAGCATTAAAAGTTTCGCTATTTCCTTGCATGCTAGAGCGGCGGCGTTTGCACGGGCGGGTGAAGAAATAAAAGTACTCGAAGGACAAGGCGATAAATAGCAAAGCGACTGCTTTGAGCCCGTATCTAACCGGTCAACTAGCACGCACATTTTAGGAGTTTTTGAGAAGAGGGGGAAAGAAATGTCGCTTCAACTTCGCCGGATAGTTACCGGTCACGATAATAATGGCCATGCGGTCGTCAAGATCGATGAGATTTCTAAGAATCTTGTTTCGGCGCGGCCCGGTTCGACCGCCTGCGTCGTGTGGACCACCGAATCGTTTCCCGTCGATAATACCGGCGAGGCTGACGAGGGATTGCGCA
>DATBEY010000443.1:0-6894 GCA_036558765.1 Binatia bacterium
GGCCTGGGTTAAGACACTGCCGCTGTTGAAGTAAACCGATTTAACCGTGAGTCCGTTCTTCTCCCAGATTTTTTCTATGTCCATCACGCGGCGCAGATCCGTGCTGATACCCGAACCGCTGTAACCGAGAATCAGCGAATTCGTTTGACCGAGCGCTGAAGCGGCCGGCAGCAGCCCGATCACGATTACTAGGACCCCGGTGATTGTTTTCATGGAGCGCCTCATGGAACGAAGACGATTTCCAGGCGAGATTGCGGACAAATGGTGAAATTTCATCGAGCGCCCAGAATTTCTTTGAGAAGTCCGGCGTATTTTCGCTCGAGGGTGGCTTTGAGCTCGTCGCTTACGGCATTGACCCGAGGAAACTTGTCGCGCCATTCGTACGGGCGCGTCGCGTCAATGATGGCGCGCGAGTTAAAGCCCTTGCGCTCGGTCGGAATAGCCGGATCCAGTGGGCCGCTCCAGCAGCGTCTCAAGATATCGATATTCTCCGGTTCGGAGCGGGTCGAGATCGCCCATATAACATCGTCCGGGTTATAGATATCGATATCGTCGTCGACGACTACGACATAGCGACCGAGATAGGCGCCAGGGCGGCATTGACTGGCGACCAGGGCCGCCTGCTTGGCATGGCCGGGATAGCGCTGTTTGATCTTGACGATGGAAAAGAACCGATAAGCCGCCGGATTGAGCCAAACGCCGCGGACGTCGGGCACGCCGGCGTCTTCAAGCGCATTCCAAATCAATGCCGAGCGTTGGATCGAACGGTGAAAGCCTTGATTGGCCGAAGGGCGCAGCGGCGGCTCGCCGCAGAGAATCGGATTATTGCGATGATAGAGTGCTTTGATGCGGACCACCGGCTCGGGCCGAGTATCGCTCGCATAGTAACCGGGCCATTCGCCGAACGGACCTTCGGGTAGATTGTCGCCGGGAAGCAGCTCTCCTTCGATGGCTATTTCGGAAAAGGCTGGAATCGGCAAGCCGGTGTGCGGCCCGCGTACGAGTTGAACGGGCTCGTTCAGAACTCCGCCGGCGTAAGCAAATTCGCTCATCTTGACCGGCACATCCGTGCAGCCGGCAATGAACAACAACGGATGATGGCCGAAGGACATCACGACCGGGCAAGGCTTTCCCATATCGAAGTATTTTTTTCGATGTAAGCCACCGTGCTTGCCGGGTGAAATGTAAAGCGCGACGGCGTCTTTTCCCTGGAGCATCACACGATAAGTGCCGGCGTTGATCCAGCCTTCTTCCGGATCTTGTGTGATGACCAAGTCATCGGTGCCGATGTAGCGGCCGCCGTCGAGTTCATGCCAGCGCGGGACCGGGAAACTTTCGAGATCGATGTTTTTTTCAACGCAATTCTCAAAAATCGGAGCTTCTTTGATGTATACGGGCTCCACCGGCTGAAAATTTCTGATCTTTTGCCGCCATGCCTGGATGAATTCCGTAATGTCGAGTTTAGGGTCGGTGCCCATCGCCAGCGCCAGTCGCTCGATGCCGTCGATCTGACTGCAGAGCACGCTGGTGTCCTGGCGCGCATCGGGAATGTTCTCGAACAATAGAGCCGGCGCATGTTTGTTTCGTTCGAGAATCATCTCAACCAAGCCGCCCATATCCTTGTCCCACGGGATTCCTTGAACTCTGCGCAATTGACCGATTTTTTCGATGTCACTCAACCAGGCATGGAGATCGTGATTAGACGCAGTCATAAACTTGTACCTAGATTCATTATTCGGCTAATTCGGCTGCGGCCCGATGCATGACGCCGTAAAGGTCCACAGCGGCCAGCGCGCAGTATTCCAGGTTGTAGCCTTCACGACAATCGGCATAGCCGTCCTCGAGAATGCGCTGCATGACCAGTTTGTTGAAACTGCCGTGTCCCATGACGCCGTCTGAGTGCTCTTCGAGATCGGCTTCCGCATGCGTCGAGAAGTAAACGGCCTGTTGGCTGGTAAAGCCGTATTTTTCCGTAAGCGTTTTGAACCACATGGCGGACCAATGACCGATCGGTTCTTCGGTCAACATCGAGAACCACCACTCGGCCACGGTTCCTTCCCACATGAGCTGGCGCTTGAAATCGAGGATCGCACGGCATTCGGGTAACATGGGCTCGCGGAGGATCTGATCTTTAGTTAGGCCTAAGGCCGCAGCTGTTTCGAGCATCACCAGGACATGGCCCGGAGGCTTCGGATGAATAAACTCGTCGGCGATTTTAGTTCCGAGCGGGGCCATCAGATCGGGATGCCGTTTAAAGAAGCCAATATGCTTGTGGTACGACACCGAGACCAGAGTATTGATCTCGACGGTGAAATTACCCCAGTTTTTGAAAAACAGCTTGATCGCTGATCGCGGTAAGGTGCCTTCGAGAAATTTGCTCATGAATGGGCCGCGGGTGACTCGTTCTTGCCAACGCTGCATCACCTTCTTGTTGAGCTGATCGATATAAGCGTTCGCGTCAATGGAGCTCATTTTGACGCCGAGCTTGGGTGTAACAGGAGTCATATGAGTCGTCTGGCGTCTACCATGGGCGTCAAACCCGAGACCCTAGACATGAGATCCCTACCGTTTTTAAGTGCGATAGAGATTATCGATAAAGCCGCTGTCGTCAATTCGTCTCAGATGATGAAAATCCCAGAGCGCCATGGGGTCCGTTTTTTCTGCGGCCCGGTCCTGCTCGATGGAAATTTCGTAGACGTTGGCGATTGCCGGAATCGTCGCATAGGGTTTGGCTTGAAGGATCGTTTTCAGATCCTCATAGAGGTGCGTCGCCGTTTCGTCGTCGAGATCGCCTTCGGCCTGATATTTTTCTTTGATGATTTTGATCGACTCGGCGCGATGCGTCTTGAAATAGGCGATGCCTTCGCAGATGCCGCGGAGCATGCGATCGACAATATCAGGATGCTTTTCGACGAACGGCAGTCCGCTGGAAACCGTGGTGAACCACACCATCGGTAAAAACGGAACGTCGATGACTTTCAGGCCGGCGCGTTTGGATAGAATGTCCGCCGGTGGAGTAACGAAGGCCGCGTCGGCTTCGCCGTCGCGCACCGCTTCCCAATGAAATTTGCTCCCCTTGGCTTTCTCGACCTGGCATTCGTTCAAGAGCCCGGCCTGCTTGATAAACAACCAGGTATTCAAGCCCGGATGTTTGCCTTTGGTTGCGACCTTCTTGCCCTTAAGATCGGAAACCTTGTTGATGCCCGAATCGGCGCGCACGATCAGACGATGATTGAGCAGGCTCACGGTTTGGCCGAGATAAACCCATTTATCGCCGGCCGGCCGGCGAATGTAGGGCGATAGATGATTGCCGCCGACGAATTCAACCGTGCCGCTGGCGACATTCTTGTGTGAGTCTTCGGAAGTAATTTCGTAGTCGTAATTGACATCCAGGCCGTGTTTTTCCCATGAGCCAGAGTCATGAACTACGTGCAAGAACGGTAGGTGACTGTCCGAACGATAGGGAAAATTAACTTTGTCCACGCTGTATTCCTCCTTTGGAAAGTTTAAAGCGCCAAACTTTTACCCACAGGTGATTTGAAAGCTTTAACACCACCTTTAGTGGTGAAAATCTTCTTCCTCTCAATTCCTGTCATTTCGTATTCGATGCTGTCGTCAGCGTCAACCGTCGGATCATTTGAGTCCCAGTTTCGGCCCCCATTTCTCCCAGACTTCCTCGCGCTTGTCGCTGCTGAACTTATTTGCTAAGGCGAATTGCTTGCGCCAGGGATACGGTTTGCAGGCGTCGATGAGCATTCGACTCATGGTGAAATCGCCCTTTTCACGTTTTTCCGGCGGCAGTCGAGGATCGAGATCGGAGGTCCAGGATTTTATGATTTGCACCGACTCCGCGGGATCGACACGCGTGCACAGTGCCCAAATGACTTGCTTCAAATCCACCGGATCGATGTCATCGTCAACGGCAATGTAATACCGATACATGCTGGCGCCGGTCTGCATGCCGGCCACCGCGGTGAGGGCTTGCAGCGCCTGCCCGACGTGACGCTGTTTCATGGAAATCACCACCATCAAAGTATGGCAGTGGCACCAGACCCCCTGCACGTCAGAGACCCCCGACTGCTCTAAATGATCCCAGATGCGCGCTGCATAAAGCGGAATACCGTAGCGCTCGGTGATCGGCAAAAGCGGCGGGTTGCCGAGCAAAATGGGATTATCGCGATGAAGAATGCGCTTGACCCGAATAATGCATTCATCGCCGCTGTGGGTGTAATATCCCGGCCATTCGCCGAAGGGCCCCTCCGGATGCGACTCCTCCTCGGGCGGCGGCATATCGCCTTCCATAACAATTTCAGAAGTCGCCGGGACCGGCAATCCGGTATACGGCGCACAAATGACTTCGAGCGGCGCGCCACGCAATGCACCGGCATATTCGTATTCGCTGACCCCCGCCTTGGCTGCCGACGGCGCCGCCATCCAGGTGGCGGGCTCGCAGCCGAGCACCATGGCAACTGGACAAGTGCGGCCGGATTGCCAATACTTGCGCGCGATTTGCTTGCCGTGTTTGTGCTCGATAATCCAGAGAGTCAGGCGATCTTTGCCGACGATGCACGATCGGTAGGTGCCGACGTTGATCCAGCCGCTCTCCGGATCTTTGATGACCACCATGTCACCGGTGCCGATATAACGGCCGCCATCGTGCTCGTGCCATTTTGGCGTCGGGAAAATATTTAAATCGACACTGTCGCCTTGGAGAACGTTCTCCGCGATCGGCCCCGACGAAAGTTCAACCGGCGCGAAGGGTTTCAAATCGCGCGTTTTGCTGCGCCAGGTTTTGAGAATTTCCAGCTTCGATACTTCTGTGGGGAGACCGAGCGCCAGAGCGAACCGGCGCGCCGTGGCAAGCGCGTTAGTGACAAGGCGAAAACCTTTCGGGTAGCCGACAATCTTATCGAAGAGCAGGAGCGGGCCTTGCTGTTCTGCCATCAGCTCGGTCAAGCAGCCGATTTCAAGATTCCAGTCGGCGCCTTCGATGACTTTCATCTCGCCGATGCGCGCCGCACCGTCAATAAAGGCTCTTAGATCAGCAAACGCCATGACTGCTCACTTCGTTTAAAAACTCGTATCGCTACTAAGGTCAGATGTCATTCTGCGGCGCAGCCGAAGAATCTCGACGCAAGACGAGACCCTTCGCGTTCGCTCAGGGTGACACGTGACTGTCACGTGCCTAAAACGGCGCAGCTGGTTTAGTGGGTCGCTTCATAGCAGGCGTTCATGAAGAGTGCATTCAAATCGGCGGGCGTGACGGCACAATACTCCGCCGAATAGCCCGGACGTTCATTGATTCCCTCCTGCAACAACCGGATCAGGACCGTCTGGGTCACGGCACCGTGTGATTTGCGATCGAGATGGTCCATAGTGTCGGCTTCGTGGTGCTTGGAAAAGTAGCTCGCTTCCGCGGTCGTGAGACCGTAGTGCATGGTCAAGGCTTTAAAAAAATCGAGGCAGGAATTGCCGAACGGCCGCTCCCACAGTACCGAGAACCAGTACTCCTGGATTTGACCGTCGTTGATCAGTGTGCGGTGAAAATCCGGCAGCGCGCGGCATTCCGGCAGCATCGGTGAAAGCAAGACTTCTTCTTTGCTGAGGCCGAGCGCCTTTCCTGTGCTCATGAGAATCTGAATATGACCCGGCGGCGAGGGATGACCGAACTCATCGAGGACTTTCTGCGTGTAGACTTCCATCAAGTCGACGTTCTTCACGAAAAACCAAAGGTGGCGATAAAATGCCGAAGTGTAAACCGAGTTGATCACCGGCACGAAGGAGCCCCAGTTTTTGTAGAAGAGTTGGATGGTTTGTTTCTTGAGCTCGCCGGTGCGCAACTCCTTCATGAAGCGTGTCTGATCCACGGTCTCCTGCCAGCGCCGATCACATTTCTGCGCCAGTTCGGCGACGAGTTCCGCGGCTTGCGACTCGGTTAATTTCAACATCAGAGAGCCTCCTCGAACACGCTGCGACAAACACCGTCACCCCTATTGCAGGGCTAGAGTGCTGTCAAGCTTGGTGCGGGAGCCTTGCCGAACATAAAAGAGTCACGATACAATCCAATCAATCTATTTGAGGAGGAAACGATGGATGTAAAAGACCTCGATGAGATGATCGCGACGAAGAAGCGTAATATCCGTCTGTTTGGCACCGGTAATTTCCGGTCATGGATGCTTTATTTTGTTCCCGGCGACGGCACCGATATGCACTACCATAGCAACCCCGAGACCTTTTTGGTTTTGTCCGGCAGGGGAGTGGTCAAGGGGTTGAAAGGAGAGGAGCGGCCGATACGAAAAAATGAGGTACTTTTCCTAGAGGCCAAAGATTATTATCAAATTACCAATACCGGCACAGAGCCGCTGGTGCTGTTCGGCAACCGCTCGGAGGGCTTTGGCGGGCCGCATATCAAAGAGGATGGCTCGGATCGCAACGCGACGGCTTGAGATGGTATGATTGACAAGCTGCCGGGCAGTGGTTACGTTTCCCATATAAATTGGAACTGAGGATCTTTGGTTCATGCCTATCTACGAATACCAATGCCAAAAATGCGGCACCTTCGAGGCGACGCAGCGGATTACGGATAAACCGTTGGCAAAATGCCCCAACTGCAAAGGAAAGGTCAAAAAGCTTATTTCGAATACTTCGTTTCAACTGAAGGGGACGGGGTGGTACGTCACCGATTACGCCCGCAAGGGGCAGAACGGCGACGCGAAATCCGACGCGAAGGCCTCGGATGCTAAGCCGGAGGGAAAGAAGGACGCCAAAGAAGCCAAAGCCGAAAGCAAGAAAAGCGAGACTTCATCGTCCAGCAGCGAAAAATCTTCTTCCAGTGCTTCGAGTTCCACTTCCGCCTAACTCTCGATCAGTCTACAGACACTTAGCGTTGAACTG
>DATBEY010000444.1:0-5230 GCA_036558765.1 Binatia bacterium
GGCTTCATCTTGTACTTCTGGATAAAGCCGTTCCCGAGCGCCGCCGCGGCCGGACCGAAAGTGCCTTCGGCGCCGATTTGAATCGACATGACGACAAACCATGGCAACGTATGGATGATCAACTCCACGTAATAAAGGTGAGCCGCGGTTGATGGCAGGAGCTCGGCGTCTTCGAGTTGGCTCCGTGTGACGCCAATGGATTCCGCGAAGCGAATCGCGAGCTCGTTATGACCGGCGCTGCCGGTATCCATGCCGCGGGTTTCTTCTTCGACCACACCCCAAAGCTTCTGCGCGATCTCAGGATCGTTGCAGGCCAAATAGCGCAGCATGGCAATGCGCGGCACGGCAGCGCGAAATTGATAATCCTGAATCGTCCAGGTGCGAATCTGATCCATGGTTGCGGTGCCGCTGCATACGGCTTTCAAAAACGGGTGCTTGATGCGGATCTTGGGAAAGGCCTGAATCTCCTTCTTGAGTTGATTGACGAACTCCTTACTGGTCATGCTAGTTACCTCCTACGGTAATTCATGCGTCTCTGGAGTGATGGAGTGGTGGGATGATGGGTGGTCCATACTCCATTACTCCAGTGCTCCATCACTCCATTTCCTATCTCTTGCCCTCAAGCCGGCTCACGTAATACTCCCAGCCGCGCATCGGGAAGCGCTGGTCTTCGTTGTAAACCTTCAGCTCTTCCGCATTGAGATATTTTGGCTCGCCATGCAAAAGCGCGAGATGATTCCACTCGCCGAGCATGGCGAGGCGGGTCGTGCGCTCGATCACCTGTTCAACGCTTTCTCCAACCACAGCATCGCCATGAGCACGCATCAATACCGCCGGACTCTTGCCGAGCGCGGCGGCCAATTCGTTACCACGTTGCACGGTGCGCACCAAGCCCACGCCGTCATAAACCGGCGGACCGTCCGCGGAGAGAAATTTTCCGTAGTGATGCATGGGTTTGAGCTTGATGGGCAAAACGCTGAAGATCGTGCTCCATTTCGAGTGAGTATGGGCGACACTGACGATTTCCGGCCGCGCTTTGAGAATACAGGAATGGATCGGCCACTCATTGGGCGGTGTTTTGGCGCCGTCCAAATGATTTCCATCGAGATCTTGCATGATCAGTCGATCGCGCGTGACACAGCCCGGACTCACATTGGCGATCGTAATGAAAGCTTC
The DNA here is from genome assembly GCA_036558765.1 of Binatia bacterium. Lineage (GTDB taxonomy): Bacteria > Desulfobacterota > Binatia > UBA9968 > UBA9968 > DP-20. Next base: position 1,177 of record DATBEY010000444.1, read on the forward strand.
GGCGCCCGGGACGCGCACGCTGATGTGACCGTACCCGTCGGTGACGCCTTCGTGATCCAAGATGTGGCAGGCGGTAATTAGTTTTTCCGTCAGCTCTTTCAATTCGGAAGAGTCGATTTTTGGCACGTCTTTGCGATTGCCAGCCATGACTACCCCTTGATGGCAGATCAGTCTATCTGTTCGGCGAATTTATGTGTCGCTATCGAGCCTGTCAAGAAGATCGCCGCTCGCGGATGCGACTGAGATAGTATTCCCACGGGCGCGCGGGGAATGCCTGATCGGCGGCGAAGGTGGCCAACTCCTCTGCAGTCATATAGAGAGGCTCGCCATGAGCAACGGCCATGTGTGCCAGCTCTCCCAGGAAAGCCAGTTGAAGCGTGCGCAAAATCGCTTGCTCAAGGCTCGCTCCAACCACAGCATCACCGTGCGCGCGCAACAAAACCGCCGCGCTGTCCTGCAGACTGCTAACCAATGCTTCACCGCGCTCGACCGTACCGATGAGCCCGGCCGCTGGATAGATCGGCGGGCCGCCGGGAGGCAGAAACTTCGCATACATGTGAATCGGCGGCAGGCCGCCGCGCAAGATGCTGAAAAGCGAACTCCATTTCGAATGAGTATGGCAAATACTCATCACGTCGGGACGCGCCTTGAAAATGCATGCGTGAATTGGCCACTCGTACGGCGGAGCGTTCTTGCCGCCGAGATATTTGCCATCGAAGTCGAGCATCACGAGCCGCTCCAAGGTCGCACACCCGGGGCTGACTGCCGCAATGGTGACGAAGGCCTCTGTTCCGGGCACGCGTATGCTGACGTGGCCGTATCCGTCTGTGATGCCTTCGCCATCGAGAATATGGCAGCCGTCAACTAATTTTTGTTTTAGCCCTTGAAGCTCTTCGGAGTCGAAAGCCGGAGTTTCTGAGCCGTTTGAAACCATTTCTTTCTCCTGGTTCAAGACTCCTGCAGTTGTAAATTTGCGCTGCCGATGTGTCAAGCTGAGAATTGACTTGACAGTTTCATGCTGCGCGGTTAATACCGATAACAATCCACACTCGACTAATCATTGGAGTCTTACGCTCTAAATTTCTGTAAACCAGAGGAGTTTTTCCCAGCGGATTTCATGCGAGCACCGAAAAAAACCGATACCGTCCTGCACTGCCATCCCGATACTTTGTGCTCCGCCGTCGCGAGCCTCACGACAGTTATCACCTGGCTGCCCGGAAAGTTTCTCAATCTTGTCTATACGGTCAAGGGAGCGCTAGACCGCCTACGGCTTCCACCTTTCGAGTCACTTCGGCGCGGCGATTGTTTATGGCGGCGGACTTGTTTTGAAGCGTTTATCGGCGCGAAAAACGATGCCGAGTATTACGAATTCAATTTTTCTCCTTCGGGAGAATGGGCGGCCTACTCGTTTCGAGCTTATCGCGATGGTTCGGCCTATACGAGCGATGGGTTCGAACCGAAAATCGTTGCCGAGCGCAGCGAAGACATTTTCGAGCTTAGCGCTGCCATAGAGATAGATCGCTTTCCCGGACTCGAGGGCGAAGTCCAATTGTGTATCGGAATTTCGAGCGTAATCGAAACTCTCGACGGATCGCTTTCCTACTGGGCGCTGAGACATCCGCCCGGTAAGCCCGACTTTCATCACTCGGAAAGCTTCGCACTGGAGCTCGAACCCGTGCTCCGCGCTGCCGCGCAACCCTAGCCCCTCATGAACTTTGGCATCGATCGGCTTCTCGAAAATACGGAACTTCGTAAGCCGTTGCGAAATAAGCGCGTCGCTTTGCTTGCGCATCCCGCATCTGTAACACACCGATTGGTTCATTCGCTCGATGCCCTGGCAGCGCTTCCCGACATCACGCTAGCCGCTGCTTTTGGTCCTCAGCACGGGCTGCGCGGCGATAAGCAGGACAATATGGTCGAATCGCTCGATTTTCACGATCCGGTGCACGGGATTCCGGTTTTTAGCTTGTACGGCGAGGTTCGCCGGCCCACGCCGACGATGATGGACAGCTTCGATGTGCTGCTCGTGGATCTTCAGGACATCGGCTGCCGAATTTATACGTTCATTACGACGATTCTTTATGTGCTCGAAGCGGCGGCTTACTATAAAAAAATCGTCTGGATACTCGATCGGCCCAATCCCGCGGGCCGTCCCGTCGAAGGCCTTCGGCTGCGCGCAGGCTGGGAAAGTTTTGTCGGCGCTGGAGCCCTGCCGATGCGGCACGGTCTGACTCTGGGCGAGCTGGCAAAATGGTTTGTTGGTACACTGAAACTCGATGTGGAATGCCATATCGTCGAGCTGCAGGGTTGGAAACCTGAGCAGGCGCCGGGATTCGGCTGGCCCATGGGTGAACGCGCTTGGGTCAACCCGAGCCCGAACGCGGCCAATTTGTCGATGGCACGCTGCTATGGCGGAACCGTTATGTTCGAAGGCACCACTCTGTCGGAAGGACGCGGCACAACGCGGCCGCTGGAATTATTTGGCGCCCCGGAGATCGAGCCGCGCCAACTGCTCGCAAAAATGAACGTGCTTAAATCTGAATGGACGCGCGGTTGTCGCCTGCGCGAGTGCTGGTTCGAGCCGACATTTCACAAACACGCGGGCAGGCTGTGCGCCGGCATCCAGATTCATGTCGATGATTCGAGCTATGAGCACGAACAGTTTCGACCCTGGCGCCTGGTTGCCCTGGTCCTGAAAGCGCTCCGGGCGCTTTATCCAAGCTACGAACTCTGGCGTAACTTTACCTATGAATATGAGCGAGACCGTCTCGCCATCGATCTAATCAACGGTAGCCCTTTGCTTCGCGAATGGGTCGACGACGGTGATGCCGCTCCTGCCGATCTGGAGAACCTCGCGAAACTCGACGAGCAGTCATGGCGCGAAGAACGGGAAGCTTTTTTTTTGTATCGCTAGTCGCGCGGCAGTATCGCAGTTCAAGCGAGCATTAGAGCTCCAACTTTCATAACGCAAATTTCTTTCCGTTATTCTTATTCGTGCGAAACATGGGTCTCTGTTCTCGCATAAATAGGAAGAGCGGATCGCATAACGTTCCAAATGCGAGGTGGCCTCAGCGTGTGCAGTGGCATTCTCCTTGCTCAACATACTGGCGGACACACAGGAGGGGAGAATGTTCACTGACAGAATCGAACTCAAAGACTTCGACAAGATGGATCCGGAATACAAGGACTTGCTAGGCCATGTGTTGACGATACAAGCTGACTGCGAAATCGGCGGACCGCACCTGTACGTGGAAAAAATGCTGCCGGCAGCGCCGACGAAACTCGATCAGCTAATCGTCGCTCGGACCGCTGCCGAAGAGATCGATCATTTTCGCAAGGTCGCTCGGGTGGCAGGGGATATCGGCGTCGATGTATCGTTTCTTTTGAGCCAGCCCAACGAGAAGCGCTTCGTTGAAACCTTTCGTGGTTTGATTACCACGTGGGAAGACAACGCGGTGTTCGGCTTCCTGATCGACCGGGTCGGGCGCTATCAGCTCGAAGAGTTTTATGACTGCAGCTATTTGCCGCTGCAGCGGATTCTTCCGGATATCGTGACCGAAGAGCTCGGTCACATCGAATACGGTTACAATAAGACGGTGGAATTGATCGAATCCGGCGACGAGGGCAAAACCAAGGCTCAGAAAGCAGTCGACTACTGGTATGTTCGCGCCCTCGACATGTTCGGGCGCACGGGCTCGAAACGTTCGGACCGATACCGATACTGGGGATTAAAACGCCGCTCCAATGAACAGGCGCGTCAGGACTATATGAAGGAGGTCAATCCAATTCTCCAGAAAATCGGCTTGAAAGTGCCCGATCCCAACGTAGGCAGACATTATCTTTAGTCGGCGGGAGGAGATATGCCGCAATCGGTAGAAAATCTGGACAAATTGGATGAGCATTTAAAAGCGGTGGTGCAAGCACTGCACGGCGCCGTCAAACAGGGAATTCCGCACGTCAAAGAGCCGCAAATTGTCGATAAGGCTGTGGCGGATTGCAAAGAAATACTCGACGAAATTATGGCGGGAAAAGTGAAGGAGTGGCTGAACTAATC
>DATBEY010000445.1:0-3571 GCA_036558765.1 Binatia bacterium
GCCGCGATCCAACTGCTCGAGAATTTGTTTCGCCGCCGTGGCGACCTCGTCGTGGATGCCGAAAGCGCTGCTGATCTGGCAATGCCAGTCATTGGGAAAATCCGCAAAACTCCTGGTGTGCATGCCATCGAAGAGCCGGGCATGGGCCGGCAAAAAGCCTGCGGAGCTGAGCTTTTGAGCTGAGCTATTGCTATGGCCTTCCACGTAGCGCTCATAGAACCGCTCCGCAAAACGCCAGGCCTCATGAGTCGGCTGGGCGGCGAGTAAAGGAAAAAACAGGGTGGTGGGAAAGTGGCGCGCCACGGCGTGAAAAAAATCCAGCTGAATCTGCGTCAAATCATAAAATCCATAATACAAGACGTGGCTAAATTGCTTCAGATATGTCGAAGAGGGAACTCGCTCGGTGGCAGAGCGGTTCAGGTCCGATTCACTGGTGACGTTTTGCTCGCCGCAAAAATGTTGAAAGCTCTGCAAGAGACGCAGCAGCGCCGATGTGCGTTCCGCTGTCGGACCAAAATGCCCCTCGGCGAGCGCATCCAGGGCGACCGCCGGGTCAACCAAACCGTCGCGAAGATCACGGAGTGTCTGCCAGAGCGCGGCGCAGCCCCCCGCCCGTTCTTCGAGACCGGCAAAGGGTTCTGCGCCAGGGCAACGGCTCCGAATCAGTTGTCGGAGTGCTTCTTCGAAGAACAGATCCCGTTGCGCGTCAAACGACGGGCCATTGCTCTCTTCCCGCAAGCGTAAGGCCAATTGATGGAAAGTCAGTAGCTGGAGATTGAGCAGCGCGAGTCCGCGCTCCCGCACCAGGACAGATTTCAGACGCCGCCGAAGCGAATCGGAGGGCGTAAGAACTAAGACCGGGGAGAGCAAATCCGTCGCTTTGCATGTCAGGATTGTATCGACAAAGGCGGTTTCGAGATCCGGATGAAACGGTCCCAGAATGGTTTGCATGGCTACGATAGCAGTCGGTACACGGAGAACGTGATCGACATTCAATATGAGATAAGCTCCCGATAAGCGCAAGTGAAAATCGTGATGGCGCGTCGTTCAGCCAGCAATGACGCGTGCGCTAAGTTGCAAATCAACAGACAAAGCTTTAAACCAAAGTCGTCTTCCTAAATCTCGTATGCGATTTCGAATCCTCTTCTCATCTTTTTTACTCTGCACTTTTATCGCTACCGGAGCCGGTGCGCGGACGCTGCAGTCGAGCGCCGGCCTCGTCGTTGCCGACAGTGAATTGGCGAGTGAAGCCGGAATGGAGATCTTGCGACGCGGCGGCAATGCCGTGGATGCGGCGATTGCCACTGCTTTCGCGCTTTCGGTGGTCGATCAAGCGTCGTCGGGTCTGGGCGGCGGCGGATTCATGGTGATCTATCGGGCGAAAGACCAACAGGCGTCCACGCTGGATTTTCGCGAGACCGCTCCGCAGGCTACACGGCGCGAGCTCTATACGAAGGACGGCAAACCCGTCGCGGCGCTGAGCCTGACAGGTGGACTGGCCGTCGCTGTGCCGGCCGAAGTGGCGGGATTGCTCGAGGCGCGCCAGCGCTTCGGCACGCTATCATTGGCTACCCTGATTGCGCCGGCGATCAAGCTTGCAAATAAAGGTTTTGCGCTGGACCCGGCGCTGCGGGTCGCGATCGAGCGACAACAGTCCGCGATGAAGCGCTTTGCCGATCTCGGGCGGGTTTTTCTGCCGAACGGGATGGTTCCCAAAGAGGGCGAAGTCATCCGCCAAACGGATCTGGGCGCGACGCTCAAAACGATTGCCGAGGACAACGGTGAGAGCTTTTATCGTGGACGGATCGCTGCGGCGATTGTCAATACGGTGCAGTCCAGTGGCGGCGTGATGACCCTCGATGACCTCAAAAACTATAAACCCGTTTGGCGCGAGCCGCTCATCGGAAGCTACCGCGACCGCCGCGTCATCACGATGCCGCCGCCCAGTTCAGGCGGCGTGGCGATCTTGCAGATGCTCAATATCCTCGAAGGATATAGTTTGGGCCAAATGGAGCACAATTCCTCGGCGTATTTGCATCTCGTCACCGAAGCGATGAAACATGCATTTGCCGATCGCGCGCAGTTTCTCGGCGATCCGGATTTCGTCCACGTTCCAGTGGGCAAGCTGACAACGAAAGATTACGCCGAGTGGGTGCGCCGGAGAATTTCTCCGCAAAAAACGCAGCCGCCGAGTTTCTACGGCTATTATCACTACAATGCGGAAAAGGGCGGCACGACCCACTTTAGTGTGGTGGATCGATTCGGCAACGCGGTGTCATGCACGCAGACGGTCAACACACGTTTCGGTTCCAAACTGCTCGCGGCGAGAACGGGAATCGTGCTCAACAATGAAATGGATGATTTTGCTATTCACGGGGCGATCGGAAATGTCTACGGGCTGATCGGCAACGATGCTAATGCCCTTCAGCCTAAGAAACGACCGCTCAGCAGCATGGCGCCGACCATTGTGCTGCGTGAGGGTCGTCCGGAGCTGGTGGTTGGAGCCGCAGGCGGACCACGGATCATTAGCGCGACTCTGCAGACGATCTTAAACGTGCTAGATTTTCACATGCCGATCAGCTCGGCAGTGGAAGCGCCACGTATCCATCATCAATGGATTCCCGATCGGCTGAACTTCGAAGCCGGAATCAGTCCTCAAACCAGAAAAGGGCTCGAGGAGCGCGGTCACACGCTGAGAGAACAGCGCGCCCTGGGTGTAGCGCAAGCGATCGCGCGGCAAGGCGCGCAACTCAGCGGTGCGGCGGATTCGAGAAAGTTCGACCGGGCACGGACGGAATAGCTCGAGCCCTCACGAGTGGCGACGGCGCCTTACCCACCAAAGCCAGAGCGGCAAGACCAGTTGGCGGAGTTTGAAAACTAGACGGGCGGAGCGAAACAGCTTTTTGCCAAAGCCGCTGATGACAAAACTCGAGATCCCTGCCATAGCCAGCGGATGAGCGCTGAGCGTCCGCACGATTCGAAAAAACGTTCCTTGCATGTCTAACGGTGAGCGGATTCGCACACACGCGGCGGCGAGTTCGAGCCGCTCGAGTCGAGCCTTGTCAATCAAAGCTTGCTTGCGGCGGGCGATCTCTGCGAACCGTTTACTCACGAAGTGACTTTCTCAACAGCTCACAATCCTTGCCCAACTCGCCGACGGTGGCGGGAAATAGCCCGGCACGGCGCAGGATAGCGCTGCGCAATTTAAGCGCGGCGCCGAAAGCGATGACAAAGTACAAGAGCGCGAGAACGCCGATGGCCGCGATCCAGCCATGCTCCCAAAAAAGGGCAACGAGAAAGATGTTGATCAGAGCAAAACCGAAGGCGAGCCCGAAAATGACCAGCACGGCCAAAATCACAGCTTGTTTGAGCCGTTCCCGTTCTTCTTCGAGCTCGGTAACAAATAGGTCGAGACGGGTGTGCAGCGCCGAGGCAAGACCCGCCAGTAAAATTTTCAACGTCTGAAAAAAACTCGACGAACCATCTTGGCCCAGGTTACTGTCCGCGTCGTTCATCGATGAGGAGTTTATTTGCCGCGGATCATAAGCCCAAACGCGAGACCGATGGCCGC
>DATBEY010000446.1:0-8051 GCA_036558765.1 Binatia bacterium
CTCGCGCATCCGCAAGTGATCGCGCGCAAACTGATTCGCGAAGCGGAATCGCCCGTGGGAAAAGTACCGGTGATCGCTAACGCACTCAAAATGTCGCGCAGCGAGGCGCGCTACGATCCGATTCCTAGTTTGGGCGGGGACAGCGACGCCATTTTGCGCGAAGCGGGCTATGGCGCCAGCGAGATCGCGGCGCTTCGGCGTGACAAGGTGATTTAGCAGCGCTTTTGTCGCGGCGCTGTGACCGATGACGCCATTACGAAAGGAACCGCCGGCAGATCTTCACCCAGGATCAACCCATGCGCAAGCCAGTTGTCGGTGTGATGGGTGCGTCTTTGAACGACGCGCTAACGGACTCGGATCGCTCCCGGATCGGCAGGCTTGCCGAGGAACTCGGCGCGTCAGTCGCGCAGGCAGGCTGTATTCTCATGACCGGCGCGACCACTGGAATTCCTCACCTGGTGGCAAGCGCGTTTCGCAGGCACGGTGGATTTGCGCTCGGCGTTTCGCCGGCGGAGAATCGACGCGAGCATGTGGAGCGCTACCGGCTTCCTGATGATGGCGCTGACGCGATCATCTACACCGGTTTCGGATTCAAGGGGCGAAACCTTATCAATGTGCGCTCATCGGATATTGTCCTGCTCATCGGCGGCGCTATCGGGACGCTCAACGAATTCACCATCGCTTACGATGAAGGTAAAATTGTCGGTGTGCTCGACGGCAGCGGTGGCGTCTCGGATCACGTGCAGGAGATCATCCAGTTCTGCAAAAAAACAACGCAAGCCGCGCTTTTTTATGACAAAGATCCGGCCAAGCTTGTGGAGCGCTGTGTCGCAGCACTGCATGCTGCACCGCAGGGGTGTTAGCGAAGGACCCGTTTAGCGCTGAGGCTTTGCTGCGGGTTGGCTCTCCAATTTTTTGCGGTTCGCCAAATAGTCCTTGGCGAATCGCTTAAGCTTCCCGCTCGCTAGTCCGCTCCGGCTCGCTTCCTCGATCGCCCTCTCCTCGGGCCAACCCTGTTCAATGATGTGAAACATCATCATGAGCGGAGCCACTCGCTCGGCAAAAGCACAGTTCACGAGCATGGGCTGGTTCAAGGGATCTCGAGCGAGATTCAGGAATTCGTCCACTTGTTGGTGCTGCGGCAACTCGGTGCGGTAGCGAAGGCTGAAATAACGCAGTTTGTTGTGCTCGACGATCAAACGCTCGCGCGTGAGATCGACACCGTCTTTTGGACCCCGAAGAGTCAGCACGGAGCGAAATCCATTCATCGCCGCTTTCGCATAAGCCTCGGATGACGGCTGGCCGCCCCTACCTGGGTTGTCGTCTATACATAGAATAACGGGCGCAGGCGCTTCCCTTGTCAACGAATCTATGAGGTTCTTCTTCGACGGTTGAGTTTGTTGCGCCGCGGCTGAAGAGATTTTGGGCGGTAGAGGCATCTGCGCGAAGACCAGGAGAAGCGCGCCGCCGACGATCTGACGGAGGAACTTTGTTGTTACTGAGAACGCGAGAGGTCTCGGGAAGCGACTAAAGCTACTGTGCATTACGCTGATGGCTCGCGATGTAATCCTGGGCAAATCTCTTGAGCTTATCGCTGCTCAACCCGATTCGTACCGCTTCCTGAAGGGCTTTTTCTTCGCTCCAGCCTTGATCGATGACTCGTAAGATCATCATGAAGGCGCCCACCCGATTGGCGCTGGCGCAAGTGACCAACATCGGATGATTGCTCTTATCTCGCGCCAGACGCAGAAACTCGTCGGCCTGCTGTACCTGGGGCGCGGAACTGATGACCGGAATATTGAAATAGCGCATCTTGACGCTTTCGACTTTGGCGCGCTCGCGCGCGAGGTCCAGTCCTTCATTGGCGGTGCGCAGGCTTAGAACGGAACGAAAACCGTTGGCGGCAGCTTTGGTGTAGGCATCGCCGACCGGTTGCGCGCCTGTGGCGAAGTCGTCGTCCAAGCACAAGACCCGTGGAACTTCAGTGCTGAGAGTTTGCTGGATTTTGTCGAGGCGCGCGCGATTCGCGGCAGGTGATTCCGCCGCGGGCGCTACCGCCAAGTTGAAGCTCAAGAGCAGAACGAGCCAAGAAATCGGTTTCATAATTTTAAATTAAAAAGCGCCGCAGCGTTTTTCCCGAGAATCGCGGTCTTTTCATCGCTGCTACACGGAGCCTGGCGAACCATATTGATGGACTCGGTCAGATTCGCAGCGGTTTTGCATTCGAGCGGATAGTCGCTGCCGAACATGATGCGATCGGGCGTGGTAATGTTGAAGGCTGCCGCCATGGCCGGCAGCCAAGCGCCGGTCCCGGCGGTGTCGAAGTATAACCGTTGAAAAAGTTTTTCAAACCGTTCCGTGAGCCCGAAACGCTTTTGCTCGGATTGGGTTTTTAGATAACCGCGCATATCGCTTGGCACCTCCGCATCTTCGGTTTCGAAAAAGGCCATCATACGGCCTTTGAGCGCCGAGGTGCCGCCGCCCAGGTGCGGCATGATGAACCGTAGGTCCGGATAGCGCGGCAAGACGCTGTTCATGATGCGCACGATCGCCTGCGTGGTTTCGAGCGGACGGAAGACGCAACGGTCCAAATTGTACAAGGTATCGGAGCCCGTAGGCTTGGATTGCGGATGAATGACTATCGGCAGAGCATTTTTCTGAATCATTTCGAAGAGCGGATTCATCATCGGATGATCGAGCTGCACGTCGAGATGACAGGCGAGGAGCGCGACCGCGCGCAGGCCGAGCTCATGGATACCGCGCTCGAGTTCTCGCTTGGCGGCTTCGGGCTCGTGGACCGGTAAATGAATGCAACCGCGGAAGCGGCTCGGATGTTTGTTTTGAACCGCGGCAATACCGTCATTGAGGGCGCGGGCGACCTCGTTACCCATCACTTGGACCTGGTCGGTCAGGATACAAACCGCGATGCCCGCCTCATCCATGCATTTGATATGGGTATCCAGGTCTTTTCGGGAAGGATGGAGGGTCAAGCTGATTTCATTGGTGACGATGCGCTTACCGCCCGCTTGTTTTGCGAGCCGATCAAACAAATTTGCCGGCATATAGTGGTGATGCACGTCAACGATAAGCTCTGCCGAAGCCATATTTGTACGGGACTCCTTGATTTGAATTGATGCTCACCAAACTATGCCACGGTAGTCGTTACTGCAAGCCTGGCGTCGAGGACTCCTGCGAAACCAATGCGAGCGCCGAGGGACGCATAGGAATGAAATAGGAAGCGATGAGAATGAGCACTGGAGCGAAAGCGGCGTGCACGAAAAAATCCGCCGGCGTCCAGGCGTAACTGGAAAAATGCGGCGACGCACAGGGCGGACAGAGCCACATCAGCGGTCCCGCGAAATAGAAAGAATTTTGCACCCCGCCGAATAGGAGCCGTTCGCCGAACAGCGCGGTCGCGCCGCCTAGAGCGGACGTGGAGGATACGAGCCAGAGGCGATCCAGCCACTTATCTGAGAACCGAAAGAACAATGCGCCGACAAGAAAGACATAAAGAAAATACAAATAAAGGATCAGGTGAAAGAGCTCGAGCGGGTGTGCATGATACACGGAGTGCAGACCAAAATTTTTGAACACTTCCACCTGAAGCGGTCGATCCCAGCGAAAAAAAATTGCCTTGGAACCATAATCGACGATGATGATACCGAGAACGAGCCGCAGATACATTTTTAGTTGTTTGCTTGTCGGCGCGCGCCACACGCCTCGCACCGCAAAACCCGGATATTTTGTCATCAGCAGCCGACAGCCGAGCAAGACCCCGGTCCAGATCAGCGCGTCTTTTGTGGGTGCGAACTCATCAACGTTGCCGGACGCAGCGCGGATCCAAAGCGGTGCCAGAAGAGCCAGCAGCAAGACGAGCCAATAATACCGTTTAAGAAGATAAATGATCACGGCTGTTGGTGGAGGTCGCGAGCGGCTCCAGTGATTGCAGAAGTTCCGGAGTGATCTCCTTCAATGATGAGCAGATCCTGGTTGCCCTCGAGAAATCATGATGCCGGGTGTAATCGTTCGGTACTGCGATGCAGCGCATGCCGGCCGAGTGTGCGGCCAAGACTCCTTTTTCGGCATCTTCCAGTACGATGCATTCCTCCGGCCTGACGCCAAGATCATGGGCCGCTTTGAGAAAAATGTCCGGAGCCGGTTTAACCGCGGCCACATCCAGACCGCTCACAACGACATCAAAAAAATGCGCCATGTTAAGGCCTGTCAATACGCCGTTGATGGCGTCGCGGTAGGAAGAGGAAGCGAGCGCAAGCCTGATCTGGCCATGCAATGCGTCGAGCAACTCGAGCGCACCGTCCATAGGACGTAAGCTTGAGTTGAGCAAGGCGCAATAGTGCTCGGATTTTCGCAACCGCAGGGCGTAGGGATCGATGGCTAAATTATTGAGCGTAACCCAATCGGTAATGCCCCGGCCGAAGCGAACCCAGTGCTCGCAATAATCAAGTTCCTGAAGCGTGATGCCTTGCTCCAGAAATGTCATTTGATACGCCCGACAATGCAACGGCTCGGTATCGGCGAGCAATCCATCCAGGTCAAAGATCAGCGCGCTGAGAGTCACGTTTCGACGGCTCCTTGTCCGACAATTTTACTGGAATTCGACTTCATGATCCAACCTAATGGACGACGGATAAAAAAAGGCCCGGCTCATTGAGCCAGGCCTTTTTGGCATTTTCGCCCTAGTCAATTCAGGACGGCTGTCCCTGCGGCGTGCGGGATCGGCGGTGCTGCGACCGCACCAGAGTTTTCAACTGTTCCTTTTGCTGATCCGTCAGAACTGACCGGCCATTTTCCAGCGCTTCAATACGCAGATATCGAAGTTCGGTTCGATACTTTTCCGCGTCCTGAAGCTTGCTCTTGATCTGGACTAAATTGGCTGGCGTCTGCTGCGTGAGGCTGCCGATTTCTTTTTCAATACCGGATAACTGCTGCTGAGCCGGGGTCGCCTGGCTTTGATAATTGCTACGAATGTTTTCCAAACTGGTGATTTGGTCCGTAGTCAAATTCAGTTCGCTTTTGTGATTTAGCGCAATCGTGATCAGCGGAGCGCCAAAAAAGCCCGGCCCCATACGTCCTCGGGCGAACCCTGGTTTTGCCGGCGGGTTAGTGTCCGACGACGCGGCCATCGGCGTATTAACCAACATCAGTCCCGATATTGCAAAGACGCTACTTGCCAGCACGAACGTGCGAATTTTGTTCATTGAACCCTCCTCAAGATATTTGACACTGCCGATTAGACGAAGTTGCCCACCAAAAGTTTACGTGTTGGGAATAGACTGCAGCGCAAGAAGCTATCCTTAGGAAAACTGGGAAGTTGGCGAGAATAGTTCAGCTTGAACAGCAAACACACTAAAGCCTGAGGTTTTGCCTAACGGGGAGATTGGGGCTGCTGAATCTCGTCTGCAGCAACCCTTCGTTGTGCGATGGTGCGCGCTATTTCGATGCGCTGCTCGGCGATGTAAGCCAGGTGCTCGACTTCGACGATATCACGCTCTTCCGTCCACAGCCGATCGGCGGCTTCGAGCGTTCTTGCCGCTCTATCCAGGGCTGCTCCAGCGTTACGAACAATTAGTGGATCTTGTCGAGCCTTGCGATATGCATCGTGCGCTTGTTCAAGGGCGGGATTGTTAACTGCTCCGCACCCTGCAGTGAGAGCGGCCAGCAGTAAAATTGTTGGCAAACATTCCCTGCAGGTGAAGAAGCGGCGATGATGACGCACAGACTATTCCTTTCCGGGGTTTTCCGTGAGGGGCTCTCTCGATTCACGCTCGGCTTCGGTTGGTGGTGCATACCCTCGCCGCAAGATCTGATCTGCGGCACGGCGCAGAATCGCCGTGTCGGCTTTGGCCTCAGCAAGTTCGGCGTCGACCGTGGCACTCTCGGCGAGGCGACGCGCTTCATCATAATTTTGTGCGCTCATCGCCTGTTTAGCTCGCGCCAGTTTTTCGCGGGCCTTTTGCAGTTCCGCCGGTGCAAAATCAGCAGCTTTGGCCTCGGCGGCGGTGCGTACGTTGAGATCGGCTTGCGCGATCTTCTCGGTTGGCGGCTTTGTTGTGCTGCACCCAGCGAGACTGATCGTAGCGAATGCGGCCAAGCAGCAAAGTAGGGAAGCTTTGCCTGACGCAAGCATCCATCGAGTCGCGCGCAAGGTTGGATCGACTACTTCTATCTCACCCATAGATGCACCACAGGGCAGCACTTTAATTATATAAACTAACGCCGGGTTAACAAGGTGGTCGCCTCTTACAGGGCAATCGGGTTTTTTTCGTGGGCTCGGTTTGTACGTATGTGCTCGTTGACAAATTGGCCTCATACCGGATATCCAAATTAGTGAGAGCATGATCGCCCAAGGAGGGACAAACCGTGGTGATGCTAGGCACAGACATGAAAGTTGCCGAAATGCCGAAAGAGGGTTTGAAGGATTACGCCAAAGCGGACCCTTACGCAGAATGGCTCAAGAAAGAAGGTGTGAAGGTCTATCAGGATCATTATTTTCCAAGCTTGGCGAAAGTCGAGTTGGGTCCCTGGGAACGAAAGGGCGGCAGCGGCGCAGTGATTCATATCGACAATCGCCACATGCCGAACGACTGTCACGTGGTCGAGATCAAACCCGGAGGCAAATCCGAGCCGGAGCATCATCTGTATGAACTGACGATCTATATCGTGTCCGGCCGCGGCGCGACGAGCATCTGGCAGGACCCGCCCAACGGCTCCGGCGGCAAAGGTAAAAACAGCTTCGAGTGGCAAGCCGGCAGCTTGTTCTCGATCCCGCTCAATGCCTGGTATCAAAACTTTAACGGCAGCGGCAATGAGCCTGCGCGCTATATCGCGGTCACCAATGCGCCGCCCATGATGCGGTTGTTCCGTGACAGCGATTTCATTTTCAATTGCGATCACATGTTTCGCGGTCGTTATTCAGGCGAGGAGGATTATTTTAGCGGCAAGGGTAAACTCTATACGCGAAGAATTTGGGAATCTAATTTTATCGCCAATGCGCCTGACATGTTGCTCTATGGATGGAAAGAGCGCGGGGCCGGAGGCATCAACGCCATGCTCGAGATGGCGGACAACAATACCAAAAGCCATATTTCTGAATTTCCCATCGGGACGTATAAGAAAGCGCACCGTCACGGGCCGGGAGCACACTTGGTTTTGCTCAGCGGCACGGGCGGATATTCATTGATTTGGACCAAGGAAGATCGCTCGGACATGATCAAGTGTGACTGGCAAGTGGGTTCCATGGTTACCGTACCGAGCGATAATTGCTATCACCAGCACTTCAATTCGGGAACCACACGGGCGCGCTATTTGGCGCTCAGACCGGGCGATATGGGGCTTTACAAAGGACGTGGTGGCGGCGGCGAAAACGCCGATCGCAGCATGAAAGAGGGCGGGTGGCAGATCGAATACGAAGACGAAGACCGTGAGATCCACAAGATCTTCGAAAACGAGCTCAAGACGCACGGCGCGGTGTGTCGAATGAAAGCGTTCGTGCCCTGGTGTACGGGTGAGGTCGGCCCGACGAGCGAACGCGATACGTAGCGGTACTTGTATGTCTCCTCGGTACGCGCTGCGCGCTAATCGGAATCGGACTATCCGACTATCCTGAGTAGGCAGCCGTGAGGCTGCCGTAGCGAAGGGTACGCGTTGGCGCTCCTCGGACTCGGCTGATCCGATCGTTCTAAGTAGGCAGCGAGCAGCGCTGCCGTCTCGAAGGGAAACGGCAGAAATAATGATCCTGTTTGGTCGCGAGAGCGGCTCAGGTGCCGCGGGCCGGCGTTTAGCTTGCGGCTTCGGTTTCGGGAGGTATTTTGGTCCGAGACATTAGCGCATTGTCCAGGTCGGGTGGTCGGCTGAGGGGCAAATAGACGCGAAAGGTTGTGCCTTGACCTGGCACACTGCTGAACTCGATGCGTCCGCCATGATTTTTGATAATTCGCTCGCAGATGGGTAGTCCCAATCCCAAGCCTTTGGTTTTTTTCGCGGTAAAAAACGGCAAGAAAATTTTTCCGTGATTCTCTTCTTCGATGCCG
>DATBEY010000447.1:0-2228 GCA_036558765.1 Binatia bacterium
CGCTCTTATGGAAGACAATTCATTGGTCGACGGCAGAATGCTCACCGCCAATCTTGGCGAGTTTAAAATGGCCACCATCGCCGACGTGCCCAAGCTCACGACCGTGCTGATGGAGGACGCCAACGGGCCGATCCCGTACCATGGTAAAGCGATCGCAGAAATTCCCAATGTACCCACCGCTGCGGCGATCGCCAATGCCATCGAAGACGCGGTCGGCGTGCGCCTGTACGAATTACCGATCACGTCCGAAAAAATCTATGCAGCGTTGAACCACAGGAAATAGCGCCGGCGCCTTAGTTCACGCGTCCTCTTGACCGCGGCGCCCTCTCCAGCCACTGCCTCGGCGATTGTTTGCCGAGCCTAACGACAATGAACCGAACGCGTATCGGACACTAGATCAAAACATTGGTGTCCAAAAGCATCATGGCTCGCGTGTAATCCGACGGAGCTCAGACCAATTCATCTTGGGGCGCAAGGGCCGAGAAGCGATTGCGCGCAAGGCCTCGGCTCAACGAGGTTTTGGTTCGGGCTTGACGAGACGGACCAAAACAACCCGTTCTCCACTCTGCTGCTGAATCTCAAAGACATCGCCGGGGCGAGCCCCGGGAATAACGACCCGTTTTTTGTTGTCCGCAGTGGTAATTGGCATGGTGGGATAATCCCACTTTTCGGTTCCGGCGCAACGGGGCTGATGCAAGTTCTATTTCCCTTCCCTTCCCTTCAGCGCCTCCTTGACCACATTGAACATCGGCGTCATGTCCGCGTATTTGGGATCGGAAACGTCGAAGTACTTCGTCCCGGTTTTTAATCGCATCACCGGCACGAGCATATCCTTGGGAATATCGATGCGCCGGGAATTCGGCGCGTCTTCGCCGTACAGATCCTCGTATTTTTGCAACGCGAGCTGGCCGCGACGCGAGAGAAACCAGTTGATGAACACCTTGGCTGCATTCGGATTCGGTCCGCCTTTGATAATACTCATCGAGCCGCCACCCGAAGTGAGCTGCACGCCCTCTTTCCAATCGACATTGTCCAGCTCATCGACCGGCAAGCCCTGATTTTTTGCGCGATTAGTATCGCGACATCCGACACAGAGCGCATAGCGGCCTTGCGCCAGCCAGTCCGTGATTTGCCGTCGGTCGCGGCCGAATACCGGCTGCATGTCACCGAAAAGCTTCTTGATGTAATCGGCGCCGAGCTCGGGCTGATAATAGTAAAACTGCAAGGAAGCGCCGAGGCCGGTGCTGAGCGGGTCCTGAGAGACATACTTTCCCTTCCATTTGGGGTTCACCAGATCCCAATAGGACTTGAACTCCTTCGGGTTCACCAGATTCGTGTTGTAGTAAAATCCCGAGGATGACGGGTTTGCGACATAAACGAAAATAGATCGTTGCTCCGGGTCTGTGTACCGGTGCCGTCCTTCGAACCATTTGGTCTCGTCGATAACCTCGGGCAGGATCAGAGTCGATTTGAAAGAGTCGAGCGCCTTCCCTTCATACAGGACCTCATAGTTGGTGTTGGCGCCCCCGCTAAAAAGATCGGCGACCACGTGACCGGCGCGAATTTCTGCGATGATCCTTGTGCCCAAGGAGTTCCCTGATCCGTTCACCGTGACAAGTTTCAGCCAGGGAAACTCTTTGCGAAACTCGTTGAGCAGAGGTTCGCTGCCATAGCGGCCGACATAGAAATTCAGGCGCCCTTCTTTTTTGGCAGCCTCGATCGTCTTTTCCCAGCCCGTTTGCCATCCGGGCTTAGCCTCCGCAGCCCAACCCGATCCTCGAAATAGCAGAATCAGCGCACATAAGAATAGACAAATGTTGCGCCACGCTTTCATCTTCAATGCTCTTTGCGCGCTTCCAGGTGGCTCATTTTTTTGCCGCGAATATTTCATCCAGCAGCTTTATTACTGGCGTGAGGTCTTTCGTATCCGCATCGTCGGTATCGAAATACGGCATCCTGTCGCGCCGCTGCTCGTTGGCCGGAATGTGATCTTTTGGCACATCGATTCTGCGCGAGTTCCGCGCATCGCCCGGCACCGAGATTACCTTTTGGAATAGCGTTTGGCCTTCACGCGACAGCAACCAGTTAATGAAGACCTTGGCGGCATTCGGGTGCGGCGCCCGATTCAACAGAGCGAGGGAGCCGAAGGCCGACGAAAGATTCACACCTTCCTTGAAGTGGTACGAGTCGAATTGATCTACCGGCAGTCCCTGATTTCTCGCTTTGAA
>DATBEY010000448.1:0-13795 GCA_036558765.1 Binatia bacterium
CGGTGAAAACCTTGCCGTCGCCTTTAATGACAAACCGAATCGCCGCCAGTGTGTGCCGATGCGCCCAGGCAATCTCGCCGGGCTTAATCATTTGTATGCCCATCAGGAGCGTGTGCGTCGTCGCGTTCTCGTTCAATCCGGGGTTGTTAAACAAAATGCTGCGGCGGGCCGTGAAACTCTCTTCCAGCACATCGCAGGCCTTGAACAATTTTTCCTGAACCATTCGCCACGGCCAGAGATACGCATCGCCACGCGGCCGCGGCCCGCCGATCGCGCGGTTCAGCAGATCCTCATAGATCCACTGTCCGGTCAGATGCGCTTCGGCCAACTCCTGGTTGAATGCATCCAGGGATTTTTTCATCTCGGGCTTAGCCATATAAACTCCTGAAGCGTGTTCATAGACATTCAACGCTGCGCTCGCCTCATGTCCTCATTTTTGTCCTCCCGGCGTCCTGACTTAAGCATTCGCCGCGCTTCGGCGAACTCCTTCATAATAGAACCCATCGAAATAAATTTGCCATGCCATCATCGATTCTTCCGCGGCGCGCAATGCTGCTTCTCGTTCTGCGTCGTTGGCCAGATAATTTTCCAGTAACTGGAGCGACCCGTCGCCGTGCACCTGATCGACGGCATCGTGCATCCACCAAAACTCCGTTTCTTCTTTTGATAGCCCGAGCTGACGGCGCCAGTGCTCATCTTGATGATGCGAGAAGTTGCCGCACTGCGGGGCGTTCGTTCGCTCGAGGACGAGCTTTGCCGCGAGCCCCTCGTACCAGGTTCGATTCTTCGTCAGCGCTTCCCAGGCGCGCATCGCCACCACCGTCGTTGGCAGCGGTCTGGCGTCGATGATATCCTCACGACTCAACCCCAGGGCCATACCCATGCGTGCGAGGATTTCAAAATGCGAGCGCCCTTCCTGGGCTTCTTCCTCATAAAGATTTTCAGTGACGACGAATTTTCGCACTTCTACGATGGGGCAATTGCCGACAACAAACGCCCAACATTGGCGGCTGTGACGGGTAAAGCTCGACCACTGCTCAATCAGAACCCGTGCGGCTTGCTTTGTCAATCGATCCTTCGAGTAACTAATCCAAAGTAGATTATTGTTATAGCTCGCGACGATCCGATCGATGGCCGCTGCAAGATCCTTTTCGGCTCCACTTGCCACTTCGGGATATCCTTTCATGGTTCTTGTGGCACACAATTTAATTCTTAGCTACGTGCCGAATAACCGAACGTCCGTGGTCAGATTTTCCAAGACATTCCGGTAAGAACGAGATGCGGGCCTTCTCCTTGCGCGAAACTCGCGCCGCTCGTGAGATCTTTGCTTGCAAATTAAGACCTGACTCCAATACAATCCCGCATCATGAGTGTCAAGCCGGTGGCACGCCGCTCACTCGTGCACAGATCGACGCCGGAAGAGAAGATGAAAATTTTTCTACGAGCAATGAGGCTGAGTGTGCTCAAACCTATTTTTGTTTGCCTATGGGTAATTCTATTTTCGACGGCGATGGCAAGTTTCTGCGCAGCCCAGCTGCAGAAAGTCACGCTGAGTTATTCGAGCAGCGGCATCACCTCGATTGAATTTTTTATCGCGAAAGAGAAAAAGTTTTTCCAGGAAGAAGGTCTTGAGCCTCTGCTGATTCAAATGTCGGCGAATACGGCGATCGCCGCGGGAGTGACCGGTGAATTAACCGGCTTGAGCTCCATCGGCAGCGCCATTCGCGGCATCCAGCGCGGGGCGCCGCTGCGTGTCGTCTCCGTCAGTCTCCGCCGCCCGATCTTTTGGCTCGTCAGCCGACCCGAGTACCGCTCTGTGAAGGACCTCAAAGGAAAAATCTTGGCCACCGCCACCATTGGTGGCAGCCAGCATACCGCGGCGAAAAAGATGATCAGTTTGGGCGGCCTCGATCCCGACAAGGATCTGACGACCATTGCCGGCGGCGAAGAGAGCCGGCATCTTCAGAGCATGATCAGCAACACGGTGCAGGTGGCGGCGATCAGCCCGCCCTGGTTTTTACTTGGGCGCGACAAATACAAGATGAATGTCCTCGACACTGCGATCGATAAGTACGCGAGTATCCAAAACGGCCTGGCGGTGAGCGTAAAGACTTTGCAGGAAAAACCGGATCTCGTAAAAAAACTTCTGCGCGCCAAGGCGAAAGCGGCCCGGTATTTTGAGCAGAATGAACGAGAGATCAGCGAGATGCTCGCCAAGATGTGGAATACCGATGTGCCGATCGCCTTGGAATCGTATCGTCTGTCCAAACCGGCGTTCACCGTCACCGGCGTTCCCACAGACGATGAGGTGAGGGAATATCTGGCTCTGGACGCCCAAATTCTCAAATTAACGCAGCCCGTCCCTCCGAGCAGTGTGTTCGACTTCACCATTCAACGCGAAGTCAATAAAGAGTTGGGCATACGATAAATTATTTCCTTGCGGGCCTGACGGAGTCCTTAAAAAGACCGAGCAGAAAGTCACTTATCCATGTCGCAGAATGAACGAATAAATGCCTTGATGGCGGCATTTCATAAGACGACGTACTTCAAATGGATGATGCGCCAGAATATTCCCGTCGTCGATGGGTACGGCGTGGAGGATGTCCGTGACATTGCGCTGGCGCCGTGGACCCGTACCGGCGGCAAGGCGGCGTTTATCAATCTGTACGGCATGGAAGGCGTCACCGGCATGTATGTAGGCGAGATTCCTTCTGGTGGTGCTCTCGAACCGGAGAAACATTTTTACGAGGAAGTCGTTTGCATTCTCGACGGCCATGGCGCCACCGAAGTATGGCAGGAGGGCGGGCGCAAGCAGAGTTTCGAGTGGGGGCCATGGAGCCTGTTCGCACCGCCGCTCAACGCATGGCATCGGCTGATTAACGGTGGTCGGCAGCCGGTCAAGTTCCTGGCGGTCACCAACGCTCCTTTGGTTATGGATATCGTCCATAACGAGGAGTTTATTTTTAATTGTCCTTACCTATTTTCCGATCGCTACTCCGGAGCCGATGATTTTTTTCGTGTTGGCCAAAACCGCTATGAAGCTGGCATGCAGCATATCTGGGAAACCAATTTCATTATGGATATCCAGTCGGCGGATCTTGATCAACGCGAAGCGAAAGGCGCGGGTGTGCGCATCACTCAATTCGAGCTGTCCGGCAATAGCCTGATCGGCCATTTAGCGCAGTGGCCCGCGGCGCGATATCACAAAGCTCACTATCACGGGGCCGGCGCGATTCTTCTGGGTTTACAGTCCTCAGGCTATGTTCTTCTGTGGTCCAAGGAACTCGGTACCCGTCCGTACGAAGTCGGCCATGGCGAGGAAGTCGTCGAGGTGAAGTGGAAGGCGGGCAGCGTTTATTGCCCGCCAGGCGGTTGGTTTCATCAGCATTTCAACACCGGTCCCCAACCGGCGCGGCATCTGGCGCTGCGCTACGGCAGTCGGCTTCATCCGATCGGCTTCAAGATCGCCGACAAGCGCAGCGAGGACGGTGTTTATATCGACGTTAAAAAAGGCGGCACGTTGATCGAGTATGCCGATGAAGATCCGTACATTCGGAAACATTACGAAGATGAAATGCGAAAACGCAACGTCCAGAGCCAGATGCCGGCGCTATAAAAGATCGCAGAGTTCAAGCCGGTCGAAACGTTCAATTCGTCCCCCTTGCTTTCATTAAATAAGGCGCTAGGAATTTGGATCTGCTTACCGGCTGGAATTCTCCCTCTCATTATTTCTCAAACACCGTCGGAGACTCGACCGGCGTCTGCAAAATTTTCAGCGCCGCGCTCAACACCTGCGCGCGCCACTTCGTCTCATCTTCTGGCGCAAGCTCCGGATTTCCGACGGGGTAGTGAAATTTGTTTCCGGTCATGATCCGGTAGGCGCCGACCTGCGTTGCCACGTTTGGAAGGCACGTGATAAGCACGACAGGTATGCCTTTCCGCTCGATCTCTTTCGCAATCGTAGCGCCGCTACGCGTGCCGGTGCCTCACGTCGCCGTAAGCACCACGCCATTTACGCCCGAAGCCAAAATCTCCTCGGCAATACCGACGCCGAGCTCTTGCATTTTCGCCGGCATCGCGCCGGTGCCGGTCGTGACGTAATAGTAGTCATGAAGTCGTGCGAAATTTCCCTCGCGCTCCAATCGCCGCATCGCGTCTACCGGGATGAGCCGGTCCGGATCAGCGTTCACCGTGGAGGTATCGTAACCCGTATGCATGGCTTCGAACTCGCCCGCTTTCAAATCGTCGCGTTCCTTGATCGAATACTTGAAGTACTTCGTTCCGCGCGAGCTTTCCAGGCGATCAGGATTGCCCATCGGCACCAACCCGCCTTCCGTTACCATCGCGAGCCTTGCCTGCGATAGATCTTGAATCGCAGCGGGAATTGGGTGCGGCGCGGCTTGGATTCTGGGAATCTCACTCTCGAAAGCACCGCCGCGTAATTTCGCGAGCAGCATGTCCAGCGCTCGAACGCTGTCGGGAGCGTCCGCTTGAACCGTGAACCGCCGTGGAATTTTAAGACAAAACTCCTCTTTGAAAGCCTCCAGACCGTCACGATCGTCGTTCAATATGAGCGCCGCGAGATCAGCGCAGCGCTTCAGCGTGGATGGCATCGAGGCGGTCGAGGCGCCGGTCTGAATCACCAGTACGTGCCGGCCGATTTCTCGTGTGCCGGGGTTTTCTTCAAATAGCCCGGTAATTGCCGGCACACCAAAGCGTTCGCGCGCGAAGCTCGCGGTTTTCGCGCAAGCAATTCCATATCGTCCCGCATGGAAGGCCGGACCGGCAATGAACAGATCTGGCGCGAACCGCGTCATTACCTCGCCTAGTTTTGTCAGCACAGCATCTTCATTCTCATGAAAATAATTATCGCCGCAGACCACAGTGCCATATTCGATATCGCGATTTTTCAGCACGTCAGTCAACAGCACTCCCGGTCCGAGGGGCTTTGGCAGAAACAAAAATTGCTGTCCAGCCTTATCCTCGCCGCCGATCCCGGCAAAAAATTGATTGAGATAGTGTAATATCTTTGCCATTTTCATTCGCCTCAACTTTCGTAAGCGGCGCGAAAGCCGCTCGCGCCCATCTGGCAATGCGCGCCGAAAAAAATGGTCGGGTCAAAAAACAGTGGCTTGTGCGGATCGTGCTTGGCTTTCAAGTGAAGATCAATCTCTGTGCCGCCGATCACTTCGTCGAGAGGCGGAAGTGATAATTTTTCCGAGCGGTTGCCGCGGCTGATCATCGCGTCGGCTTCGCGCGGATGATCCACCAGCGGCCGTTCATAACCTCGAGCGCCATTGTCCTCATGCAGCACGGCTACGGTTTTGATTCCCTCTTCTTCGCAAGCTTTGACGGTCTGCATGAAATCGACGGTGGTATTGCCGGTCCCCTCCATCATAGCCACCGCGCCGTCCGCACCCAAGATCCGCGCCAAGCGGGCGCTCCACAAACCCATTTTCTTTTTCTGCTCGAAGCTGTCGTTGTATCCGCGCGAAAGAATCACGCCGAGAAAATCGATTTCGCGTCCGTGCCGCTTGAGCATTTCCTCGATAAAAGGATTGGCGCAGTGGAGCGAGGTGGGAATCTTGCGTTCGCTCTTGTAGGTGCCGCTCACCACCGCGCCGTCGATGAACTCGTTGGGATGAACGAACGAGGGCAGTGTTTTCGCGATTTCCTCGCCGTAATAAAAGGTCCGGACCAGAGGAATTTGGCTCTGCACCTGATAGATCAAGACAATTTTCGGAAGCTTCCCGTCGATTCGATCGAGACAAATCCTTTTTGTGTCCGGCGCAGCGCCGCTTTTTCTGACTCCCGCGAGATAACGCGCAACGCGGACGCCGATATACCGAAGCGCCTGATCAAAAGCTAAATTCGCAAGCGCCGCTTCGCCTTCGAGCGTCAGAACGATGTGAAAAGAATCGGACCCGTGGCAGTAACGCGCGCCTACACCGCTCATATCGATCAGCCCCTCCCGGGGCTGCTCGATGGGAGTCATGAGTTCGGCATGAGGAAAGCTTCCGGCAATCGTCACCAGCACGTTACGCAGTCGCTCGGTCCGTCCAGTTCCGACCAACCGCGCGGGGTGATCAATGCCGGGAAAAGTCCGGCGCTCGTCAGCCACTTTTGCGATCGGCATCAGTGTATCCAGTACATGAATAATTCTTTTTGACTCGCCGGGGCGCGCGAGCTGCGCGGTCAGCTTGATATTTTGAGTAAGGTCCTTGATCAACTCTTGAATCTCGGCGAGGCTGACAATAAGTTGTCGTCCAACGAGCGCAGATTGCTCGCCCCATTGGATATCGTTCACATGAAAATCGAGAAGCTCTAATTCCACAATTTCGCTCCAGAGAGGTCGAACCCAAGCTGGACGGGACTATACTCTTCAGAAAATCCCCGTACAAGTTTGGTCCAGACTAGAATGCGCGATCCAGTTTCACTTGAGAAAAACGCCCGCGCGAAATTGAAAGTCTTGCTGGTTCAACCTCCGGTCCAAGACTTTTATGACACCGACGTGCGCCTGCAACCCATCGGCCTGGCTTACCTCAAAGCCGCCGTAAAGAAACACTTGCCTCACGTCGAAGTCATCATCAAAGACTACCACGGCGGCTGCGGTCGACGGACGATCGCCATTCCGGATGAGCTGCGCGACCTGGTGGATTACTATCCGGTGGCCGACAAGTCACCCTTTTCGACCTTTCATCATTATTACCACTTCGGTAAATCCTTCGACGACATCGAACGCCAGATCATCGAGCTCGCCCCGGACATCGTCGGCATTTCATCGTTGTTCACTCCGTACTATCGCGAAGCTCTCGAGGTCGCCGCCCGTATCAAGAAAAACTCCAAAGCCATCGTCATCATCGGCGGATCCCATGCTTCGGCCGCCCCAGGGTCGCTTCTCGCATCGCCCAATGTCGATTACGTGATCGTCGGCGAAGGTGAAAAACCCTTTGTCGAGCTGTTGCACGCCTTGCTGAATCACACAGCGCTCGCTGCGGTCTCCAATCTCGCATATCGCCGCGCCGGCGAGTTCGTGTTCAATCCAGTCGGAGAAAATTTTCCTATTGACGATTTGCCGCCGCCGGATTTGAGCGATCTTTCGCCGGAAGCGTATCGACTTGGCCGTAAGCCGATGACGTTTATGATCACCTCGCGCAGCTGTCCGCACAAATGCTCGTTTTGCTCCGTCCACAGTACTTTTGGGACGAATTATCGCCGCCGCGCGCTGGCAAACGTGCTCGAAGAGATCGAGCTGCGCTATCGTCAAGGCTATCGAGTGATCGACTTCGAAGACGACAACCTCACTTATTACAGACAAACCTTCAAAGAGCTCTGCCGCCGATTGATCGAGCGATTTCCTCATCGCGAGATGGAATTCGTCGCGATGAACGGCGTCAGCTATCTGAGCCTCGACGATGAATTACTCGAGTTGATGTATCGCGCGGGCTTTTCTCATCTGAACCTCGCGCTCGTCAGCTCTGACAAGAGTGTACGGGAGACGACCAAGCGGCCGCACACGCTGGAAGCTTATCTACGCGTAGTGAACAAAGCCCACGCGCTCGGGTTTAAAATCGTATCCTATCAAATTCTCGGCCTGCCGAACGAAAGCCTGGAGAGCATGATTCAAACCTTGGCCTTCAATGCGCAGTTGCCCGTGCTGCTCGGCGCTTCGCCCTTCTACCGGACGCCGAGCGCACCGATCGCTCGAGGTCTCGAGTTGAATGAGAGCGACTTCCTTCGAGCCCGCTTGACCGCGCTGGGCGTCGAGCACAACGATTTCTCACGTGATGAGATCTATACCCTGTTCGTCATCACCCGCGTCGTTAATTTTCTCAAAGGACTGCCGATTCAATCAACGATCAACCTGAGCACCCTGATGGCAACTTGCAGTCAAGAAGCGAGTACATTCATCGGCTTGTCGTTATTGAAGCAGCTTTTGAGCACTGGAGTTTTGTGTTTTTGGACGAAGAAAGGTCTCGTGGTGAACCGAAAATTTCAGCCGCGGGTATTTCTCAAAATTTTTTCCAACCTGAAATTCGTCAGCTGCCAAAATGGCGGCACGATTGTGATCGACCGACCGTAGGTTTTGCAGAGCCGCTGTCGAAAAGCATTATCGTGAACTTATGGTGACGATTATTGAAATCTACTCCGTTATCTCAAGTCGTCACCCCCGAATGCTTTAATCGGGGGTCCAGTCCGAAATTCGCCTGGATTCCCGCTAAAAGCATGCGGGAATGACGGAATTGTGACCTCGCTTTCTACGCACTCCAATTTTGCAACAGCTCTGATCTAGATTTCGTAGGGTGTCCTCCGCGCGTGTTGTAGCCCGGATGCAGCACAGCGAAATATAGGAACCAGTATTCCCGGCTCCACGGCGCCAAAATTTGACATGGGCGCGACACCTGTACTACCCTTCCGACCGCCGCCGACAAAAGACGGCAGGAGGCAAAAATGAATTCGCTACGACTTGGAACGCTCGTGTTCTGTGTTTTGATGGCTTCGGTTTCGCCAGGCTATACAGCCGAAACCAATCCGAATGCCGCGGCAGCGCAAAAGGAAGGCAAGCTCATCATCTATTCGTCCACGGACTCGGCCAGCGTCGAACCGATCTTGCAGGACTTCAAAGCGCTCTATCCATTCCTTCAAGTCGAGTACAACGATCTCAACACCACCGAGATTTATAACCGCTTCACCGCCGAATCCGCTTCCGGTTCCGGCACGGCTGATTTCATGTGGAGCTCGGCCATGGATCTGCAGATTCAGCTCGCCAGTAAGGGCAACGCGTTGACCTATGCCTCACCGGAAAACAGCAGCCTTCCCAAATGGGCGATTTGGCAGAATCAGGCCTACGGCACCACCTTCGAGCCGGTGAGCATCGCCTACAATAAAAGATTGCTGCCCGCCGATGCGGTGCCGCAAAGCCATGCGGATCTGGTCAAGTTGCTGAAAGCAAAACCGGATGTCTACAAGGAAAAAATCGCGACCTTCGATCCGGAAAAGAGCGGCGTTGGGTTTTTAATGATGACCCAAGACGCAAAGGTCTTTCCCCAGTTCTGGGATCTCGCCAAAGGACTCGGCGCCACCGGAGCCAAGGTTTACACGAGCACCGGCGCCATGTTGGAGAAGGTTGGCTCCGGCGAGCATACATTGGCGTACAACATCATCGGCTCCTACGTGCTCTTGCGCCAGAAAAAAGATGCTTCACTCGGCTATGTTCTGCCGAAAGACTACACGTTGGTATTTTCTCGCATCGCCTTTATTTCGAAAAGCGCGCGCAATCCCAATGCGGCGAAGCTCTTTCTTGATTATCTACTCTCGAAGCGCGGCCAAACAGTGATGTCGGAAAAGTCGTTGGTCTATTCGATCCGCAGTGACGTGCCCGGACCGATCACCGCCGCGGGGTTGAACAAGGATCTCGGCAAGGCGGTCAAACCGATCGAAGTGAATACGGACATTCTCGCCGGCCTCGAACAGACCAAACGCCTCGAGTTCATGAAACAGTGGAAGGAAGCGCTCAAAAGATAAATCCGTGAATCGAACTTTTCGTTCGTTTGCGGTTGTCACGGTCGCCCTGGTGGTTTTCGGACCGCTGGGGTTGATCATTTATCAGAGCTTCCTGAGCGAAGCTTTTTTCAGTCCGACGGCGCGTCCAAGCCTCGGCGCTTACCAATACGTCTTGGCCGATTCCGGCTTTCATTCCGCATTCGGTACATCTCTTCTGGTGTCCTTCGGTATGACGGTGATCGCCGTACCGCTGGGGAGTTTGTTGGCTTTTCTGTTGGTGCGCACGGATTTGCCCTGGAAAAAATTTCTCGAACCGTGGCTGCTCGTACCGATTTTTCTTTCGCCGGTGGTATTGGCGTTCGGCTATGTCGTCGCCGTTGGTCCGGTGGGATTCTTCTCTCTCTGGGCCAAGTCGCTTCTCGGAACCATTCCTTGGCGTCTCTATTCGCTTTACGGCTTGATTGTGATCGCCGGGCTCACTCATGTGCCGCATTCATTTCTGTATGTTTCCTCGGCGCTGCGGAGTTTGGATCCGTCCGTCGAGGAAGCAGCGCGGGTGGCCGGCGCCGGCCCCTGGCGTATCGCGGCGACCGTCAGCTTGCCCCTGGTGCTGCCGTCGATCCTGTTCAGTAGCGCGCTGATTTTCTTGTTGGGCTTCGAGTTGTTTGGTCTGCCGCTGGTGTTGGGCGATCCTGCGGGCCTGCTGGTGCTCACGACCTATCTGTATAAACTCACCAATCTGCTTGGCGTGCCTTCTTACCATCTCATGGCGGTCGTCGCTTTATCGATTGTCGCGCTGACTTTCCCTTTGGTATACGCACAGCGGCGGATGCTGCGTACCGCCGGTCGTTTTGCGGTGATCGGCGGCAAAGGTCAAGCTTTTCGACCTCTGCCGTTAGGCGCTTTTCGCTGGCCGGCAGTGGGAATCGTTTTGCTTTGGTTGCTCGTCACCGTATTGCTGCCGCTTATCGGCGTAGCGTTGCGCTCGGTGGTCAGCCAGTGGGGCGAGGGCATTAACCTAGCCGAAGTGCTGACTTTAGATCATTTTCGGGAGCTCCAAAACCATCCTAATTTGATTCGCGGCATCATCAATACGCTCTTACTCGGCGGCATCGGCGGCGCTTTATCCGTGGGTTTTTATGCCATCATCGGCCTCGCCGCGCACCGTTGGCAGAGCCGCTGGGTGTCGTTCCTGGATTATTTGGTGATGCTGCCGCGCGCGCTGCCGGGTCTCATCGTCGGTCTCGCTTTTCTCTGGGTGTTTTTATTTTTCAAACCCATCGCGCCGTTGCGCACGACTTTGTTTAGTTTATGGATCGCCTATACGGTGGTGTGGCTGGCTTATGGATTACGCTTGATCTCCGCCAGTTTGTTGCAAGTGAAACCCGAGCTCGAAGAAGCCGCGCGCGTCATCGGCGCCGGTCAGGGAAAAGTTTATGGCGATGTCACGTTGCCGCTGATTCGCTTCGGTCTGATCGGCAGCTGGCTTTTGATGTTTATGATGTTTGTGCGCGAGTATTCCACCGGCGTTTATCTACTCGGACCGGGCACCGAAGTGATCGGCTCGCTGATTGTTTCGCTCTGGGGCACCGGGGCGCTGGATTTGATCTCGGCCCTTTCCGTGATCGAAGTTGTTTCCGTCGGCCTGATCTTGTTCATCGCGTTACGCTTGGGGGTACGACTCGATGCCTGACCTGATCGCGAAAGATATCCAGAAGCAGCTCGGCACGGCGCAAGTCCTCTGCGGTGTTTCGTTCGAACTGCAGCCCGGCGAAGTGCTCGCTCTGCTCGGCCCTTCGGGCAGCGGCAAGACGACCCTGTTGCGTTCGGTCGCCGGTCTTGAACGGCCCGACAATGGCAAAATTGAAATCCGCGGCAGAGTCGTTTTTGACGCCGCCACGGGATTGGAAGTTCCCGCCGAACAGCGTGGCCTCGGCTTGGTGTTTCAATCCTATGCGATTTGGCCGCATCGAAGTGTTTTCGAGAACGTCGCCTATGGCCTGCGCCTGCGCCGCGTCGCCAACGCGGAAGTGCACCAGAAAGTCGGTGACGTTTTGAAGCGACTTGGCCTCGATCACCTCGCCGAACGCTATGCGCATCAACTCTCCGGCGGACAACAACAACGGGTCGCGCTCGCCCGCGCGATCGTTTACAACCCGCCGGTGCTGTTGCTCGATGAACCGCTGTCGAACCTCGACGCCAAACTCCGAGAAGACGCGCGCGCTTGGCTGCGCGAGTTGATCAAACAGATCGGCAACAGCGCGCTCTATGTCACGCACGATCAGACCGAGGCGCTTGCGATTGCCGATCGGGTATTGCTGTTGGACAAAGGACAGATCCAGCAGGAAGGTCCGCCGGAGCAAATTTACGGAGAGCCAACCAGCCGGTTTAGCGCCGAGTTCATGGGCAGCAACAATTGCTTCGAGGGAAAAATCGCCGAGGTCTCCGGCCGCCGCGCTCGCCTCGCCGGCGATGGCTGGACGCTTTGGGGCACGCTCAAAGCGGAAAAAAGCCGCGATACGATCGGCACGGGGCTGGTTCGGGTCGAATCGGTTCGGTTAGCCGATGGCGCGGGAGACCATCGTCTGAAGATGCTACTTAAATCCGCTCTCTACCTCGGAGAGCGCTGGGAATACGTGCTCGAACTGGGAGATTTGCGGCTACGAACTTGGGGCGAAACGTCGCGACCCGCCGGCGAGTACTGGGTCTCGATCCCTCCGGAAGCTCTGTGGATTTTTTAGCTCTACTCAATGAAAAGTTGCTTCGTCTGGTAAGCCGATTCTTTCTCCATTGCGAGACGTTATTGAATTGTCATTTCGAGCCGCCGGCGAGAAATCTTTCTTCACTGTGTAGCTCGAACGCAAGATCTCTCGCTAACGCTCGAGATGACAGATAGGCACAGTGATGCGTTGCGACACCAGCGTCGCACAATACGAACTTGCGATCGTTGTGAGCGTTTGAAACAGAGTTTATCAGCCCACCCGAAACTGGGCTCTGAGGAGTCTCGCTACATGTTTTCCATACCGATGGAAAACATGCGCTCCAGGTCGTGGCGTGAATACACACGAAACGCGATTAATGTCTCCGAGCTGGTAATTCCCGGCACGGCGCGAATGTGTTCGGTAACGATCTTGGCCAATTGATCGTTATCGCTCGTTCGCACGATCGCCGCGAGATCATAACGGCCCGCGACCGAATATACTTCCGTGACACCTTCGGTATCGGCGAGCGTCTCAGCTACCTTGTTGGTTTTATCTCTTTCGGTATTCAGCAGGACTATTGCGGAAAGCATATTGGGCTCCTTGAACGTGTTGAGCGTTTTGAACTAAGCCTGTCTATCGCCATAGCTGATCGAAGAAACCTGACTGTTTCACCTCATCCACGTAGCGGCTGTCATAATAGGCCGTCATCGGTGTGCTCGCCGCGGCCTTCGCATCGATCAGATTGCTCTGTACCATCTGCTTGACCATGCCGCGTAGCGCAGCTTCCGGGACAAGACCCTCCTTAGAATAATTCTCGGTGGCGAAGCGGTATGATTGTTCCACCAGATCGGCATCTTTCATCGGCATCCACTTGCTCATCACTTTTTTGGTGAATTCTCGCTCCGTTTGAATGAGCTTGATCGCTTCCGCCGTGCCTTTGATCGTCTTGATCACCGTGTCCTTGTCCTTTTCGGCAACGGAACGGCGCGCGACGATGCCATTGGTGATAAACGGCGTGAGTTTCGCGAGATCGGTTGGCGACGCCAGCTCATTGTAGCCCTGCTTCTTGAGTTGAAAGTTGTAGGGCGGCGAGAAGACTGCGCCATCCACCGAGCCGCGGCTCAATCCCGCGAAGGCCTCGGGCTGCCCACCCATTTGGAGAATCGTCACATTCTTGATGCCATAACCGTCAAGCAATGTTTGCAAGGCGAAATGCGTCACGGTGCCGAGGCGGCTCACACCGAATTTCTTGCCCACCATATCCTCGGGTTTTTTGATTTCGGCTTTCACCATGATCGACTGTGTAAAGCGTGGCACCATGGCGGTGATATGGATAACGTCCCCGCCCTGTAAAATATTGGAGATCACCGCCGGACCTCCTGACCCGGCCAAATCGGCCGCTCCCGATAGCATCGCATTGAAAAGTGCGGAGGAGGCGCCGATAAAAACCGGATCGAATTCGATCGCATACTTATCGAAGATGCGCGCTTCCTTGGCGACGAACCAGGGAAGACAATTGAGACCGATGGGCGAAAATGGAAAGGGAACCTTTTTGACCTGAGCGGGCAGAGGCGAAGCCAACAACAAAA